>JAJDIC010000023.1 GCA_030266525.1 Desulfovibrio sp. OttesenSCG-928-G15
TTTGGGGGGCTTTGGCATGAGTACTACCGGCTCAAGAATGCCGCCTTCACAGGCCGGCCTTTTCTTCCTCACGCAGCAGGGCCTCCACACAGGCGGCAGCCCGCTCCACTTCAGCCAAAAGGGACGCCGGGGAAAGTCCGGACGCCGCAAGCGCCGTTACCACCATGCCGGTGCCTTCGTCTCCCGGCGCATAACCAATGCCGAAGCCGTCTTCCACAACCGGACCGAAGCCGAAAAAGCGTATACAGGGCGCGCCTATGCCGCTGGTGGACAGGGCGTCATGCTTGAGCGTGCGCCAGCCGGGATCTGTAAAAACCGCCGGGGGGACGTCAGAGCCAAGGCCCAGCGCTTTTCCGTGCAAGCGAAACATGGCTTCCAGCCCGCTCATATGCCGTTCTGCGCCAAGGCCCTGCTGGCAGCGACGAAGCCCGGTCACATGCGCGGCCTCTGCCTCGCGGTACAGCCTGAGCAATGTGGCGTCAGAACCGCCCTTGTTCAACAGTTCAGCAACCGCCAAAGCCCCGGCTGTTGAGGCTCTTGCGCATTCCGTCCGCCCCCCGGCAAAACTGCGTACCGCTACAGCCTCATACGACGAGCGCAGTTTGCCGAAAGCGGCAAACTGCGCTGCCTGAAACGCGATTTGCGTGAACGCGTCCGGGCTGGTCTTGCACGACTTGATCCGCGGCCGGGAAAGGCCGGGAACATCGCGGCAGACATAGCGTACCTCCTGCAAGCGCCGGGCGCAGTCCGCCTGCATGGCTTCCAGAATCCGGGTCGTTTCTTCCGTGCCCTCAAAGGGGAGCGTCGAGATCTGCGCTGCGGCGCCTGTACCGGCACGCTCCGGCTCGCGCGAGGCTTTCTCGTCTGCCAGTCCGAGAAGGTACACCCATATAGCCGCGTCACAGCCCGCATGTTCAAAGTTGGCCCCAAGAAAACCGTTTTCAGAGGCGATAAGTTGCAGCGATTTGTCGAACCAGCGGTTGGCCGAATCTCCACACAGGAGCGATCCGGCAAAGCTGTGCTCATCTTGTGCCGGACCATCAAGACAGATGGCGAACAAGCAGTTCTCCAACTCGCGAAGACTGAGCCGATTACGCAGCGTTCCGGCCAGCTTCGCCCGAAGCGCGGCCGCGTCTTCCCGCAAGGCAGCGGTCATTGCCCCCACCGGCAGAGCCTTGTCCAGACTTTCGCCTTGCGCCCGGATTTCTGCCAGAGCGTCTTGCAGCGCCTTCACACTGACAAAGCTTTCGTCTTCGGCTGTAAGGCGCACGCAAAACCAGTGTCCCTTGCAGCAGACCGCCACCTTGGGCGGGGCGCAAAGCGCAACCGGGACCAGCGTATCCACCCCGGCCCCGGGAATACGGGTATACAGGCAGGAACGCGCCTGATCCATGGCCGCAAAGCCTTTTCTGACCGGTTCCGGGGGAAGTTCCTGCCTGCCGAGACTGCGACAAACACCGGCAAGGGCGAGCGCAAGACGCGCAAGAGCCGAATCACCGCCCCAACGCTCTTCGCGGAAGCGGAAAAAATAATTCATCTCAAGGGGCAGATGGCCGCGCCAGGAAAGGTACATATCGTCCCATAAGGGGCGCAGCCAGCTTGCGTTACCGGGCATGACCGCTTTGTGCCGCTCAAGGGCTTGCTGGAGTTTTTGTCCGGCACCGCCCGGGGCGCAAAAGGCTTCAAAAGCGGCCTTGGTGGCGGCAAGGGTTTGTGCATCTACCAGCGGGGCAATCAGGGCTTGGGCCAGTTCGCGGGTTTCGGACAAATCCGGCACGGGCAGTGAGGGCAAAAGGTGGTCATTGTCGTAGGTGGACATGGTACTTCCTTGGCATGCAATATGTTCCGAAAAAAATACCGGCTGGCATTCCCCATCCGCTTTTTCAACAGGCTTTTTCGCTCGGCATTCCCCGGCAGCCTTTCCAAACGGCTTTCGCCGCGCGGTCAACTTTGTTGCGAATGTCTGGACACGCGCACTCCAAGATGTTGCAGAATGCGGTCCAGAAAAATGGCGATAATCACAATGCCTATTCCCGCTTCAAAGCCCAGCCCGACGTTCAGGCGCTGAATGGCTTTCCACACTTCGCCGCCAAGGCCCTTGGCCCCGATCATGGCCGCCACGACTACCATGGACAGGGCCAACATGACGGTCTGGTTGATACCCGCCAGAATAGTCGGCGCAGCGAGGGGCAGTTCCAGTTTGATCAGGCGCTGCCAGCGGGTTGCCCCAAAGGCTTCTGCGCACTCTACAAGCTCCTGGGGTACCTGGCGTATGCCAAGCCCGGTCATGCGTATGGCCGGGGGCAGTGCAAAAACCAGCGTGGCAAACACAGCAGCCACCTTGCCCAGCCCAAACAGCGGAATGGTAGGAATAAGATATACAAAGGAGGGCATGGTCTGCATGATATCCAGCACGGGCGAAAGCGTCCTGTTCACGGCCTGGCTGATTCCGGACAATATGCCCAGGGGAACGCCGATAAGAACCGCAAGCAGCGTGGAAACCACCACCATGGCCAGTGTGCTCATGGCAGCAGGCCAGAATTCCATGCTCCAGATCAGGGCAAAGCCCAACAGGGTAAACAGCGGCAGAGAAACCTTGCGCACAGCCAGCCAGGCCAGAAAGGCGAATACAAGAATGGTTACAGGCGGCGGCACGGCCATCAGCCCCGATTCAACATGATCGATAGCCACTTCGACCATGCCGGAAAAAGCCCGGGTAACAGGGGCCACATGCTGCACAAAAAAATCGAGAAACGAGGCAATCCAGTCGCCCAGGGGAATGCGGGGAATGGTCTCCATCATGCTGTTTTGCTCCCGGTAATACAATCCTCCGACTTCGCAAATCCGGCCAGATCAGCCACCGCAACGCCAGACACCGGAGCGTCTGGCAGCACAGCGTCTGGCACCGCAGCGCCTGGCTCCGAAGCTTCTGGCTCCGAAGCTTCCGGCTCGTTCGCGGCCAGGGCTTGCAGCAGCGTGCCGCGTACAATAATGCCCATGAGACGACCGCGCTCGTCCACCACGGGCAAGGGGTACTGCAAGTTGGCCATCACGGGGATAATGTCGGTAAGCGGGGTGTCAGCGCTGGTGGTAATCAGCTCTGTTTTCATGGCCAGGGACAGGTCACGCTTTCCCTGGCCTCGCAGTTTTTCCAGGTCTTCTTCATACACAACGCCGACCAGAGTGTGAAAAGCATCGAGGACAAACAGACAGGTAAGCCCGTCGCTACGAATTTTGCGCAGTGCTGTCAAAGGGCCGTCAAGGCCAAGCACGGCCACCGAATAAGGCGCGACCATTATGGAACCGGCGGTCAATACCCGCCCCCGATCCGCGTGGCGTACAAAGCCTGCGACATACTCGTCCGCCGGATTGGACAGAATGTCTTCGGCAGTGCCCTCTTGCACAATTCTTCCTTCGCGCAGAAGAATAATCCTGTCGCCAAGGGTAAGGGCTTCGTCCAGATCGTGGCTGATGAAAATAATGGTTTTATGTAATTCATGCTGCAACCGCAGCAATTCGCTTTGCATTTCCTTACGCGTCAGGGGGTCCAACGCGCTGAAGGCTTCATCCATAAGCAGGATTTGCGGGTCAAGGGCCAGGGCGCGGGCCAGACCCACGCGCTGCTTCATGCCGCCGGAAAGGTTATGGGGCATGGAATTTTCCCATCCGGCAAGGCCTACACGGGCCAGGGCTTCACGGGCGCGGGCCTCGCGCTCGGCGGCAGGCACTTGCATCAGCTCCAGGCCATAGGCCGCATTGCGCAGCACCGTATAATGGGGCAACAGGGCGAAATGCTGAAAAACCATACCTATCTTGCGCTGCCTGAGTTGCCGAAGCTCTTTCACAGACAGGCGCGAAATATCCTGTCCGTCAATAATCACCATTCCGGCAGTGGGTTCAATCAGACGGTTCAAACAACGCAGCAAAGTGGACTTGCCGCTTCCTGAAAGCCCCATGACCACCAGCAATTCGCCTTCATCCACGGAAAAGCTGACCGAATCCACCGCGACAAGGTGCTTGTTTTTTTTGAAAACAGACTCCCGCGTTTCTCCGGCAGCAAGCATGCCAAGCGCAACGGCTGGGCGTTTGCCGAAAATTTTCACCAATCCGCAGACTTCAATCTTGGCCATGCATGCTCCCCGGGAAAAAACTCTCGAACCCGCGAAAAACAAACAAGAATTCCGCTACTATCAAAAAGCATACTCGACAAGCCATACTAATGTCAATAGCGCATTAAATTGGGCATATAACGATGGGAAAAAAGCATTCAGGTTCGAGCAATTTTTTCCTCATGCGTCCGGAATGTTGGCGGGAATACAGCGCATTTGCCATAGCACAACAAAGCATATAAACACAAATTACGCAGATTTTTAGTATCACACACTGCATTGATTCATGTACAATAATGCAAAAACTGCAATATACATAAAACAACAACAGCCCGACTGGAAACCAGCCGGGCTGTTGTATAGTACCGCCATATCTCCGCTACAGGAGACGAAGGCTCGGGATTTGTCAGCAAACAAGCGGAACATGCGCCGAGAACGAGCAAAAAAGATCTTTGCCGGGGCACTCGACCATGAAACGGTTATCGCGGATACTCCCTATTTTTTGAAAGCAGCTTCAAACTTGGGCACAACGTCCTTTTTGCGGCTCATAACCTTGGGCAGCCAGACGCTCTTGTCGCCCGCAACGCCGAAAGCGGCTTCAACAACGGAAGGATCGTCAGAGCAGATAAGCATTTCTGAGCCTTCTTTCATGATGTCGGTAAGCAGCAGGAACACGCTGTGACGGCCATCGGCCTTTACGTTGTTCAGTTCGGCGGCAAGGTCGCCCTTGATGCCGTCCAACATGGAAATGTCGATAACTTCCAGTTGGCCGATGCCGACTTTTTTGCCGTTCATGTCAAAGTCTTTGTAGTCGCGGAACACGAGTTCCTTGGCCGGTACGCCGTCAACAGCGGACTTGACCTTGAACATATCCATGCCAAGGGCCTGCACGTCGGAAACGCCCGCAATCTTGGCAAGGGCTTCCACGGCTTTCTTGTCGTCTTCCGTGGTGGTGGGAGACTTGAAGATAACCGTGTCGGACAGGATGGCGCACAAAAGGCCGCCCGCGATATTTTTGGGCACCTCAATACCGTAGAAGTCGTACATGCCCTTGATAACCGTGCCGGTACATCCGGCAGGCCAGACCCACATGAGCAGCGGGCTGGAGGTGGTCACGTCGCCAAGTTTGTGGTGGTCGACAACCGCGATAACTTCGGCGTCGCCCAGGTCTGCCGGGGCTTGGGCCAGATCGGAATGGTCAACCAGAATAACTTTTTGTCCGGCAACGGAAGTTACTACCTCAGGAGCGGTGAGGCCGAATTTTTCCATAACAAAAACGGTTTCAGGAGTGGCCGGGCCCTGCATGATGGCTTTGGCCGCTTCGCCTCTTTTGCTCATGAGATCTGCTACTGCGATAGCGGAAATAACGCTGTCCGTATCCGGGTTTTTGTGACCGACGACAAGTGCTGCCATGGTTTCCTCCATAACTGGTTTATAACATTGAGCGGCTTTGACCGCTTCAGGACCTTCCGGCCTAGGCCGTATCACTTACTTTGTGCCAAATAGCACAAACGAAGATTCTTGCCAATACCCACGGGCCCGCATTGCCCAATTTACACTAAAAAATCCCTCCAATCTTAATGAAGGCCTCAAAGGAAAAACAAGTTCTCCCTCTTGCGCATCCTGTTTGGGCCTGATATGCATTCTGCGCACATTGCTTCGTCAAGGAGAGAACATGACTTCCGAGGAATTACAAACCACCGATGTTGCGGAAAACGCCACCGCCCCAACCGCGCCCGAAACCGCGGCCAAAGCCCCCAGCCCCCAGGCGGCAAGCCACGCGCAGGATTTTTCCGCCCAGCCTGAAACGCCTGCGGCCCCGCACAGTCCGGCTGAAGCGGCAGCTGCCTCTGACGCTACGCCCGCCGCTTCCAGCGCGGACGAAGCAGAAATGTCCTTCGCTGAAATGCTGGCCGAGCATGAAGAAGGACAAGGCACGCATACGCGCCTCAGCCCAGGCCAGCGGGTGAGCGTGCGCATTGTGGCCATTACCGCTGATACGGTTTTCGTCAGCACCGGCTCCAAGGTGGACGGCATTGTCGACCGGGAAGAACTGGAAACAGACGGTGAACTGCCCTTTGCCGTAGGCGATATGGTGGACCTGTATGTTGTTACAGCCACCGCGCAGGAAGTCAAACTCTCCAAGATTCTTCGCGGCGCGGGCAGCATTTCTGCCCTGGAAGAAGCCAAAGACGCGGGCCTGCCCGTGGAAGGCAAGGTTACCGGGCTGATAAAAGGCGGCTACGCGGTGGACATCATGAAACGCCGCGCCTTTTGCCCCTTGAGCCAGATAGACCTTCGCCCCCTGGACGACCCGGAAAGCCCGGTCGGCAAGACCTATGCCTTTATGATTACCCGGCTTGAAAAAGGCGGACGCAACATCGTTGTTTCCCGGCGCTCCGTACTGGAAAGGGAGCAGGCCGAAAACCGCGACGCCCTGCTGGCCGAAATGAACGAAGGCGAAGTGCGCGAAGGCACCATTACCCGCCTTGCCCCCTTTGGAGCCTTTGTGGAACTGGCCCCCGGCGTGGAAGGCCTGGTGCATCTTTCCGAACTTTCCTGGGCCCGCATAGGTCAGGCAGATGAAGCCGTCAGCCCCGGCGACAAGGTGCGGGTCAAGGTGCTGTCCATTGCCAAGGAAGAAAAGGGCGTACGCATTTCCCTTTCTTGCCGTCAGGTTACCGACGACCCCTGGAAAAATGTGGCGGAACGGCTGCACGCGGGCGATGTGACCGAGGGCAAGGTTGTGCGCAACGCACCCTTCGGCTCTTTTGTGGAAGTCTTGCCCGGCGTGGAAGGCCTGATACACATTTCCGAGCTTTCGTATGAAAAGCGGATAATGAAACCGGATGAAGTGGTCACTCCCGGCGATGTGGTATCCGTCAAAATCAAGGAACTGGACGCGGACAAACGGCGTATATCCCTGAGCCTGCGCGATGTCGCGGGCAACCCCTGGGATACTGTGGGCGATATGTTCGCTGTCGGTCAGGATGTCACCGGCACTGTGGAAAAGCGCGCGCCTTTCGGGCTGTTCATCACCCTTGCCCCGGGCATTACCGGACTTATGCCCAACGGGGTCATTCAGGCTTCCCCTTCCAAAAAGACGCTGGAAAGGCTCTCGTCCGGCGAAGCCGTGGCCGTGCGTATCACCCAGGTTGACGCCACAGCCAAACGCATTTCCCTGGCCCCGGCCGGTGAAGAAGCTTCTGACGCGGCCGCTGTGGAAAAAGACTGGAAAAAACACGCCCCGAAACCCGCGCCCGCCCCTTCCATGGGCGCTCTCGGGCTGGCCATGCAAAAAGCCATGGACAAAAGGAAAAAGTAAGGCAGGATGTTCTGCTTTTGCAAAGCGCCCTGTTTCGAGCTTGCGAATGTCCGAAACAGGGCGCTTTGTGCTTTATTTCATTATCGCTTGTCCGCCGACCAGAAAAGCCAGCCCACCCGGGACTTCACCTCTCGCTCGACCTGCCCGCCCCTTGCCAGGGGGGCCAGTTCCCTGTGCAAAAGCTCCTCCATCTTTTCCGCTTCCATGCCACCCCTTTGGGCAAGAGGGTCACGATAGGCCTCCACACAGGCTTCTACAGACATGGTGTGGGTCCAGCCGGAATGCCTGCACAGGCAATCTGCGTAAATGCCGTTTTGCCACAGCACGTTAAAGGCGAAATAGATGCTGCCCTCATGCGCGGGCAGCTCCCCCGCCTGCAAAATGGCATCGGAAAGGCGCTGCAACAAAAGGTCGCGGCGGTGGATAAAGCCGCTCAAAAAACAATATCCCCGCGACGCAGCGTGAAAGCGCAGCAAGGTGGCCTCATCATGCACGGCAGAACTCATGGAAGCAAAAACCAGATCATACGACGCGGTAAAAGAGCCGGGCACGCAATCAAGCTGTTCCCAGGGGCTGGCAAAAAACTCGCACCCGCCAAGCCCGGCCTCGGCAACATTCCTTTTCGCATGCGCGATCATTTTCGGGGAAATATCTATTCCGGTAACGGCAAGCCCCCGGCGGGCAAATTCCAGAGCGTAACGCCCCGCCCCGCAACCAAGGTCCAGCACCCGCCCGCCAGGAGCAAGAGCGCCCCGGTCTTCCAGAAAGCGCACCAGCTCATACCGCTCTTCCCGGTCTACAGCGTGGGTTATCTTGTTAAATTCGTCAGCCCGCAAATCCCAAAACCGTCTGGCAGACTCGGTGCAGGCACTTTCGCTCTCGCGGTTCTTCCACAAACGGACAAAGGGCAGTTCCTGAATAGTGGCAATGTCCATGGCTCGCTCATTCCCGTTCCAGTTCATCCAGCGCCGCCCGAAGCACGGCGGTTGCCGCCTGTTCTCTCACGGCTTCGCGATCGCCTGCAAAACGCCGGACAAAGGCGTTCACGCGGGCGGGCGAGTTGTATGTTTCGCGAAAGGCTACTGCCATCCACACCGTGCCCACCGGCTTTTCCCTTGTTCCGCCGTCCGGCCCGGCAATGCCGGATGTGGCCAGAGCCATGTGAAGCCCCAGCCGCTCAAGCGCCCCAAGGGCCATGGCCGTGACCACCGCTTCGCTCACCGCGCCGCTTTCCGCAAGAAGGCCCTGCCCCACACCAAGCAGCAGCTCCTTCAATCCGTTGGAGTACGATACTACCCCGCCCTTGAACCAGGCAGAGCTGCCCGCCATGTCTGTGCAGCATTTGGCAACAAGCCCGCCGGTACACGACTCTGCCGTGCCGAGAAAACAGTCTTTGCCCACAAGTTTTTCCCCGATGCTGCCGATAAGCCGAATGCGCTCGTCTTGTTGCGTGTTCATAGGCACCTTTGCTATGAATGTGGAATACGAAATATTTCCGCCAACCGGGCCGCCTTTACAAGCCTGAACCCTGAAGCTTTTACGGAAACCACCATGGCCGAACTGACCGCGAAATACCATACCCGCACCGGGCGCTTGCTGCAAGGCAGACTGCTTTTCTGCCTGGGCTTCATACTATTCTGCCATCTGGCCTGGTTCATGACTGCGGCCCCGCAGGCCGAAGCGGCCCCGGCGCGTGTGGTATACGGCTTTGACCGCGAGTTTCCGCCCTTTTCCTATGAAGCTCCCGGCGGAAAACCCACCGGCTTCGAGGTGGAAATTCTGGAAGCCATCCTCAAAGGGGAAAACATCACGCTCTCATACCGCCCGCTACAGTGGGAAAATATCGCCACAGAGCTTTCCGCCGGAACCATTTCCCTGACCACGGGCATGGTAAGAACAGAACAACGCGCCAAGCTGTATCTTTTTTCTGGCAAGCCCACTTTTCACCTGCATATCAAGCTGTTTACCAAAATATATAACCGCCAGCCCTCTATCCAGAAATACAAGGGGACGCGGGTTTCTGTTGACCAGAACACCTTTTCGCACCGGCTGCTGCAACACTTCGGCGGCGTGCATATCCAGCCCATGCCCAACCGGGCGGACGGCCTGAAAGCCCTGTACAAGGACCAGGTCAACGCTTACTGCGGACCGGTGCAAAATACTTACTACTACATCAACAAGCTCAAATACAGCGGCATTACCACCGTGGGTACCCCACTGGGCATAGCGCCCATGCACATTGCCGTCTCGCGCGAGCGTGGCGACCTCACCCGCCTGGTCAACGCAGGCTTTGACCGGATAATGAAATCCGGCGAATACCACCGCATTTACCGCAAATGGTTTGTCCGCGAACTCACCCAAACCGATATCAACGCCATGCACGCAGCGGCCGTGCAGGCGGCTGTGCCCGCGTACACTCCATACGGGGGCAAGCCCATGGGCGCGGCGCTCCTTACCGCCACAGGCAAGGTATTTTCCGCCTGTACCGTGGAAAACGCGGACAAGACACTCTCCCTTTCCGCGGCACGGGCCGTACTTGCCCGCGCCGTGTCGGACGGCGAGTTTGAAATCCGGGCGCTGATGCTTACAGACCAGAACGGCGAAGTAGTCGCCCCCACGACCACCGATTTGCAGGCCGCCTACGAATTCGGGCCGGGTACGCTGATCGTGGGGCCCAAAAAGGGCGGCGGGGCCGATATCATGATGGTCAGCCAGCTTCTGGCAAAACCGGTTGTGGTTTCGACAACGCCGATTATCGCGGAATAGCGGTTACAAAAGGGCGAATATATCATCCGGTGCGCTCAATATGCCGGACGCGCCGTGGCTTTTCAGCTCGTCTATGGAGCGAAAGCCCCAGGAAACGCCCACCGCAGGCATGTTGGCGGCTTTGGCGGTAAGCATGTCCACATTACTGTCGCCCACGAAAAATATATGCGCCGGAGCAAGGCCCATGTGCGCTGCGATGGCGAGGGCAAGCTTTGGTTCCGGTTTGGCCTTTTCACCCGGAGGGCTGCCCTGCACACGGAAAAAAGAGATATCCGGAAAAAAGTGACGCACCATAATCTCGGTATACTCATGCGGCTTGTTGGAAAGCACCGCCACCGGCACACCGCGCCCGATCAGGCCGGACAGCATGTTCTCAATGCCGGGATATGGGCGGGTGTGGTTGGCCCAGCCCGCAAGATAGGCGTCGCGCATGGCAAGAAGCACTTTTCGGCACGATTCTTCGCCCGTACCCGCAGGCACGGCCCGTTGAATCAGGGTGTATACCCCATCGCCCACAAAGGCGCGGTAGGCGTCTACCGCGTGGGGGGGAAAACCGGCAGAGACCAGGGCGCTGTTCACCGCTTCGGCCAGATCGCGCAAGGTATCAAGCAAGGTCCCGTCCAAATCGAAAATGATACCTTTTTTTTGTTCTTCCATTTTTTGTCCTTATATTGGCTAACGGCAACACAAATGTATGCAACCTGCTGTTTTATTAAGAAAGTCTAGAAAAAAAGCACCTGACAAGTATTATAAAAATAGGCTACACCTTACACCATGCGCGCGCAAGTTTTGCTTTTGTCGCTCTTGCTCTTTTCAGTGACAGCTTTCGGATGTTCCGGGAAGAAAGGCCCTGATGCGCCCGAAAAGCTGCCGGAAATACGTTCCGCGAAAAAAGTCACTGTCAAAGACCCCAAGGGCCCCATACCTCCGCCCAAGCTCCCGCCCGACCTGGCTCGCGCGGGCAAGCAGGCGGCTTCTGTCGTTCCCCCGGCAAAAGAAGAGGGGTACGCATACACTGTGGAGTGCACAGTGGAAGAAGCGCCATTGCGCAAATCCGGCTCCGCATCTGGCGGCACGGCAGGCCAAAAGGCTTCCGGCCAAAACGCTTTTGCACAGTCTGCCTCCGACACGCCGGCTTCTGACAAAGCGGGAGGCAATGACGCAAAAGCGGATGATGGAAAAGCCGCCGCTCAAACAAAGGCTATTGTCTCAACCTTTCAAAAAGCCAGCATTCTTTACAAACTCAAGGATAAACCGCCCGCCACCGTTACCGGACTGGAGCAGCGCCTTTCGGTTTCTCTGGGCGAAGGCCGCGCCGTGCTCAACAGCTATGGCTACTATTCCGGCAAGGTGCGCGGCTCTGTTGAAAAAGCCCCTGCCTCGAGTAAAAGCGGCGCTTCCAGGGACGACAATGAAAAAAGCGGCGGCAAAAAGCCGGTTGCAGTGGCCAAAATAGTATTCACTCCCGGGCCCCAGTATACCATTGGCAAAACGACAGTTAACGCCCGCCTGCCCCAAAGCGCCAAGGAAGTGAAGAAAAAAATTCCCAAAACCCTGGCCGATGTGGACTTGCCCGGCGGCGCTCCGGCTGTGGCCGCAGATGTATTGTCCGCTGTGGACAGGGCGCAGGCCGTTTTTCTGGAATACGGCTTTCCGTATGCAAAAGTCAGCGCCACCAGGTATGTTGCCGACCACTCGACCCACACCCTGGAAGCGGAAGTGGATATCGACCCCGGCCCCTTTGTGCTGATGGGCGATGTAGAAAGAACCGGCGCGCCTTCCGTCAATGACAGCTACCTTGAAAACCAGCGCACCTGGAGACAGCTGCGCCCCTGGAGTCAGAAAAAGGTCAATCAGTTTCATGACCGCCTGCGCCAGAGCGGCCTTTTCCAGAGCATCACCATTGTTCCCGGTGACGAAGCCCAGATGGGCGGGGTGCGCACGGTAAAAACCGAACTGCAAAGCGCGCCGGAGCGCACGGTCAGCGGCGCGTTGAAATATCACTCCGAGTTCGGGCCTGGCGTGCAGGGCGCGTGGGAACACCGCAACCTCACCGGCAGGGGCGACAATTTGCGTATCAGCGCCCCCCTGTGGACAGACATGCAGGAAGTGGTCGCCCACTACCGCCTGCCCTTCTTCCTTGACCGCAAGCAGAACTTTATCGCCAAAGCCAGCGTGGTCCACGCCGATATAGACGCCTACCGCATGACAGCCGCCGCCGCCTCCGCAGGCATAGAGCGCCGCCTGTCCCGCTTTTGGAACATGACAGCCATGGGCCATGTGGAAGGCGGCGACATCAAGGAGCACCGCAAGCCGGAGCGTGACTACCTCATGTACGGCCTGCCCCTGACCGTTGCCTTCGACAATACGAAAAGCCTGTTAAACCCGGAACATGGTGGGCGCTTTCAGTTGAGTGTCGCCCCATACACCGGCAGCTATAACGGCGACTTCACCGTGGTACGGGCAAGGGTGGACGGCAACGCCTACATTCCCGTAATCGGTGAAGACAAGCTGATCATGGCCCTGCGCAGCAGCGTGGGCGTTGTGGAAGGGGCCAGCTCGCACATCATTCCGCCCTCTATCCGTTTTTACTCCGGCGGCGGCGGCTCTGTACGCGGTTACGAGTTTCAGAGCCTTGGCCCCAGAGACAACCACGACAAGCCCGAAGGCGGCGGCTCCATGGCCGAAGTCAGCGCCGAAATGCGCTACAAGGTACAGCCGGAATGGGGCTTTGTGGCCTTTGTGGACGGCGGCACGGCCTATACTGACGTGTTTGCCGATCCTGGGCGGGAATTTCATTGGGGCGCAGGCCTTGGCTTCCGCTATTACACAGCGGTCGGCCCGGTTCGCCTTGATGTGGCCACCCCGCTTAACCCGCGTAGCGACGACCCCGCTTACCAGCTTTATATCAGCATAGGACAAAGCTTCTGATGACCACAGATACGCCCGCCCCCGTCAAACGCTCTCTGCCCCGCAGAATTGCCGTTATCAGCGCCAAGGTTCTCGGCGTATTGCTGCTGCTTGTCGTGCTGGCGGTAGCCGGGGTGTTTATCTGGCTGCGTACCGATTCCGCAACAAACATGATTTCCGACATAGCGGTCAAGGCACTGGCGGATCAGGGGCTTGGCCTGCATATGGATTCCCTTTCCGGTCCGCTGCCGCAAGAGCTTTCCATCAAGGGCCTGACGCTTCGCGACGACAAGGGCGTTCTTGTTACCGTCAAGGAAGTCGCCTACAAGCTGCACCTTTCCGCTCTGTTTTCCGGCAAGGTCCAGGTAGACAAGGTACTGCTGGACAGCCCGGAAATATTCCGCCTGCCGGTCATGCCGCCCAAGCCGGAACAGCCGGAAGAGGAAAAGCCCTCCGAACCCGGCTCCGTGCCCGTCTTGCCCGTGGATATTATTTTGGGCGAGCTTGCGGTCAAAGACGGCAGGCTGCATACAAACGCGCTGCACCCCCCGGCTTCGGTGCAAAAACTCGCGGCTGCGCCTGCCGCGCCCGAAGCAGCCGAGGCCCAGCCCGCCAGCCCCGCCGGGGATATCATCCCGCCGGACAAGGGCCCGGTAGTCAATTTCGGGGCCACTGTTTCCGCAGAACTCAAAGGCACGGCGCTGAACGCAGCCATTCAGGCCATGCTCAAGGACGCTGCCGGCAAGGGCATTGATGCCGACATAGGCCTGGAAGCCGCTGTGCACTCCCTTCTCGGGCAGGGCGGGCAACACGATGGCGACAAGCTCAAGCTCAGTATCAAGGGAGATGAAACCCCCGGCGGCCCGCTTTCACAAATCGCCGGGCAGGATATTCCCGGTTACGCCTTCTCCTTGACCGGCAACGGCCCGGTCAGCGAGTGGCACGGCGTTCTCAACGCCACGCTGGACCCCATTGCGCAAGGGACCAAAGGGCTTACCCCCCAGGGCAAAGCCGCCCACCACCACCCGGCTTCGCTTATCGAGCATACCACCGATTTTGTCTTGCAGTGCGCCACAGGCTCTTTCTGGAAAGACCTGGTAGTCGAGCCTGACTTCACCGTCAGCCTGAACGGGCGCACGTCCCCGGGCGCGGCTGCGCCTGGCGGCTGGCGTCCGGTAATGGGCACGGGCATAAAAACCGACGTTAACGCTACCGCCAAGGGGCACACCTATACGGCAAAACTCGCAGTAAACGGCCCGGCCTTTTCCCTGGCTGTGGACGATGTGGAAGCCGCGCCCCACGGCACTGCGATTGCCGGCATGCCGCAATGGAAAACCGCCAAAGGCAACACCCCGCAAGACGGCACCCAGGTCAAGGCGACAATCAAGGCGGCGGTTACCAACCTCGCGGCCCTTGCCGCCATGGGCGGCGGCGAAGCCAAACCCCTGCCGGTGGACAGCGTGACCTTTGGCTCTCAGCTTTTCGCACTTGCCGGAAAAGAGCTTACAGGCCTCGAATCAAACGGCAATCTCGGCCTTGCGGCGCAAAACGACAACTATAAGGCCGACCATCACGTTTCACTCTCCCTGGAAGACGGCGCAATCAACCTCAAGCGGTTTCTTCTGGAAGGACTCGGCATTACCACGGACGCAAAAGCCACGGTCAGCGCCGACATGCAGGACGTAAAAGCCCAGATCAACCTTGAGGCCAAGGACCACGCGCCCTGGCAACACCTTGTAGCCCAGCTGGCCGCCCTGCCGCCCACGGCCCACGGCGAACCGCCCCTCGGCGGCGCGCTGCACCTGCAAGCCAATATCGCCCTGAAAGGCAACGCCCCGGCAAAGAAAGCCGCGTCTGAAGCCCCGGCAGGAGATACATCGGGTGATGCACCGGGTGATGCATCGGGCGCCGCCCAAGGCGATGCTTCGGGCGATGCTTCGGATAAAGCATCCGGCAAGAGCGGTTCCGCGCCTTCCGGGTCCGGCGGCGAAGCGGGCACCGGCGCAGAGCAGGAAAACGCGGCAGAGGCTAAAAAAGTCTCCGCGCTTCCCTACAGTTTTTTTGTCACAGCGGCCCACGCTGCCGTTGCTTCGCCGGACACGGCGGGCCGAGGCCCCCGCGCAGAAACGCCTCCGGTCAAGGTTACCACCCATGACATTCCACAGGGTGACGCGCAGGCCGAGCCCAAACCGCTTGCGAAAAAAGCCCCCCCGGCCTTCCCCATGCGGGCCGAGGGCGAAATTGTGCTTACCGGAAAAAACATGCGCTGGCCCACGGAGCAGCTGGCTGAAATGGTCGGCCCGGATATCAAGGCCGTGGCCCACT
The DNA here is from genome assembly GCA_030266525.1 of Desulfovibrio sp. OttesenSCG-928-G15. Next base: position 15,436 of record JAJDIC010000023.1, read on the forward strand.
TGTCCGGCGGCAACCACGACCCCTACGTTTTTTTGTTGAACAGTCTTGACGCGGGTATTTTTTCCGCCAGGGGCAAAGCCGCCCTTAGCCAGGCAAAGGTGCTGGAAGCAAGCTTCCTGGCCTCGGTCAGCGACCTTGTGCCGTTGGCGGGCAAGCAAAGCGGCGTTTCCGGCGCAGTGGACCTTGCCCTGAACGCCAAAGGCCCCCTGGACAATCTTGATGTCGGCGTTGACGTAGACAGCAAAGCCATCAGTCTTCCGCAAGGGCAGCTCAAGGATATTGCCCTGAAAACGCGCAGCAATATCCAGAACAAGCCCGCGGGCCTGACAGCGGGCGGCACCGTGGATGCGCGAATAGGCACAAGTCCCGGCGGCCCCGTAAGCTTTGACACCGGCTGGGACGCCTTTGTTCCTGCCAACCAGGGAGCTTCCGGCCCGCTCACCGCAAAGGTGAAAGATCTTGTGCTCACCGGCGCTGGCCTTGACTTGCGCGGCGGTCTGAATGTGCTCATGCGTACCGACACGCCCGGCGCAAAGCCGGTTGTCAACGGCGGTCTCAGCTTTGCCGCCAAAGACTGGAAAAAAATTGCCGCGCTGTCCGGCGCTCCCCTTTCCGGCGCACCCGCCACAGTTGACATTCGCCTGACAAACCAGGGCAAGCAGGGCGCAAGCGTCAAGCTTTCCGCGCCTTCCTTGACCATGCAGGACCCCAAGGCAGACAAGCCCACGCTCATGCTCCAGGGGGTTACGCTTGATCTGGCTGCCAATGATCTGTTTGACAAGGCAGCCGTGAACATGGACCTGAAAACCGGGCGCGGCCTTGCCGGGCCGTTGCGCTGGCGCACGGGCGACGGTTTTGTGAAAGGCGATGCCACAAAAGGCAACTTTGCCGTTGCACTGCACAGACGGCCGGGGGCCAGCACGTCCAGCCAAAATTCCGCGGGCAAAAACCAGGTCGGCAACGACCAGTTACGTCTCAAGGGCAACTATGATCTGGCCAAAGGCGAAGTAAACCTGGCAGATTTTGTTTTTGCCGACCCCTCCACCCAGACCGGCCTGCGCACACAGAAGCCTTTTGTGATCAAGCTGGACAAGGGCGTAACCGCCAAGGGGCTGGACGTGGCCTTCTGGCCGTCGGGCAAGCTCACGGCAGACGCTGTGGTCGGCCAGGACGGCGGCATGAATGTCAAGGCAGACCTGAACGCCCTGCCCTTCTCGTTTTTGCGCATGTTCACCCCGGCAACGCTACCGGGGGGCACCCTTTCCGCCAAAACAGATTTTACCGCCGCCCCCGGCAAGCAGCCAAAGCTCGCCCTTGACGTGCAAAGCCGCATCAGCGCCACAAAGCCCACAGATACCGGCACAAGCGTCAAACCGGCCATGGCCAAGGAAAAGGACGGAGTTCTGGCGTTTACCCTCAAGGGCGAATTCACCCAGTCTCCCGGCGCTCCGGCCGCTTCCGGCTCCGGCGTGCGCTCCATGTCCGGCATAACCTGGTTCAAGGGAACCGGCGCATTCGGCAATTCGTCCAAGGCGGATGGGGCCAAGGAAGGCAAAATAGGCATTCAGGTGCCCATGCGGGTCGGCGCGAACGGCATGCCCGCGCCCGACGCTGCCGCGCCCATGGCCGTCGGCCTCAAGTGGGACGGTCCCATTGAATCCTTGTGGCAGGCCGTGCCCATGCCGGACAGGTATCTTTCCGGCCCGGCCCGCTTCACCGTGCAGGTGGCCGGAAACATGACCCAGCCCAAGCCTTCGCTCAGCGCCTATCTTGCCGGGGTACGCTTTGAATCCATTCCCGACGGCCTGCTGATTAACGGCATTGACCTGGAAGTGGAAAGCAAGGACGCGAACAACGTGCATGCGGCCATGTCCGCCAAGGATAACGAAAGCGGCAAACTCGCCCTTGTGGCGGATGTGAAGGGTCTGCAAAGCCCCGCCCCCAGCATTGCCCTGCGCGGTCAGCTTGACGGCTTCCAGCCCTTGCACAGGGACGATATTTCCATTGCCCTGTCCGGTATTTTCGGTGTGAACGGCCCCTTGAGCACAGCCGCCGTTACCGGCGACATTGTGGTGGACCATGGAGAGGTCATTCTTTCGGACAAGCTGGGCGGGGGCATTACCCAGCTCGACGGGGTTATCACCCGGCGCAGCGGCAAATCGCGTGACGGGGCAAAGGCCGGAAAAACCGTGCAAACCGCCGCGTCTTCCGCAAAAAAAGCCCAAAACGCAACCGTAGCCGCTAAAAAGACTACGACCAAAACAGAAAAAAAGCCTGCCGCCGCTTCTGCGAAAAGTAACGGAAAAAAAGGCGCGCAATCCGAAAAGGCACGCATTGTAGCCGATGCAAAATCCGGCAAAAATGCTAAGGATACCCCAAAGGGACAGGCCGCAAAAAGCGCCAAAGCCGGAAAGAGCGCGAAAAAAGGCAAGCCCCGGCAGGACGCAGATGCTGACAATCCCGAGGAAGCCCCGGTTGTTGTCGGCCCGGATCTGAATTTGCATATCCGCATCCCGCAGCATATGTTCATTCGCGGCATGGGGCTGGACAGTGAATGGGCGGGCGACCTCAAAATTACCGGTGTGGCTTCTGCCCCTTCACTGGTAGGTTCGCTCAAGCCTGTGCGCGGATATTTGGACATCATGTCCCGCTACTTCACCTTTGACAAGGGTGATATATCTTTCTACGGCGGTACGCAGATAAACCCGGCACTCAATCTGACCCTGGTTAACGAAGGCTCGGACATCACCGCCTATATCAAGGCAGGCGGCACAGCCAAGAAACCGACCATCAGCTTTGAAAGCAACCCGCCTCTGCCCAGAGATGAAATTTTGTCCCATGTGCTGTTCGGCAAGAAGTCGTCTGACTTGAGCAGACTGGAAGCCATCCAGCTTGCCAACAGCATTGCCCAGCTTAGCAGCGGCAACGTGGCCCCGGACGTTCTTTCCGGCGTGAGGAAAAAAATGGGGCTGGACATGCTGCGCCTTGGCGGTTCGCATACCGAGCAGGAGCGCAGCACATCCGGCGAGTCCGGTGAGCAGAACCTCACAGGCAAAAAGGACGACGACCACAGCGAATCCGACCTGCCCACCCTGGAAGCCGGAAAATACGTCACCGACCACATCTACATAGGCGTGGAGCAGGGCCTGAGCACAGACAGCACAGCCGTGCGCGTTGACGTGGAACTCACCCCCGAAATGCACCTCGAAGGCAAAAGCTCCGCCAAGTCAAGCGAGGTGGGTCTGGGCTGGAAAATGGACTATTAGGGAAACGCTGAGTTATTCCTTGTGGCGTTATTGCCAAGCCCTTTTCAAGAGGGGGCAGGACTTTCGTCCTGCCCCCTCTTGAAAAGGGCTTGCGTCTGGCCCCAAAAACAGCTCAGCGTTTCCTGAGTGCGGAAAATCTCAACGGTACGTTGCTCCAGGGAAAACTCAGCGTACTCTTTTTACTCTTCTCAACTCTGCTCTGCATTCCCCCGGCCTATTCCTCATTCTTCGCAAAAGACTGTATAAAGCGGGTGCACTCTTCCGCCGTTACCGGCTCGGAGAAGTAGAACCCCTGGAAGGTAGTGAAATTCAGTTCGAGAAGCATTTCCAGCTGATCGTGCGATTCAATATACTCTGCCGAAGTTTTGATGCCCATTTTGTAGCACATTTCCTGAATATTGCCGACAACGTCCTGGTTGAAGCGGTTGTCGGAGATATCCTGAATAAGCGTGTGGTCAATTTGCAGTTCTGTGAGCGGCAGGCGTTTGAGTTGCGAAATGGCCTGATAGCCCTTGCCGAAATCATCCACCCCCAGCCCCGCGCCGGTTGCGTGAATGGCTTTGAGCGCCTCCAGGTATTTCCCGTCCTGCATGAGAGCCAACGATTCGCGCACTTCAAACAGGAAGGAATCTCCGGGCAGATTATGCCTGCCGAACAGATAGTCCAGAAGCGCCGGAAAACCGGGGTCCTTCAACTGGTTTTCCGAAAGGTTGACGTTGATGGTTGTGAAAATGTTGTGCGTTCGCCACTGGGCCTGCTGCTCAAAGGCCATGGTGACCACATGATCGTCCAGGCGCTTTGTCAGGCCCACGTCTTCCGCAATAGCCAAGGTAAGCACGGGCGGCACCGTGCCGTAAAACACATGCTCCCAGCGCAACAGGGCTTCCACACCGGGAACGCGCTTTTCCACCATGTTTACCCGCGGCTGGTAATGCAGTCGTATGGAACCGTCCGCGCCCTTGAGGCTGGTGCTCATATCGTTGGCCAAGGCTCTGGCCAGCGCCCCAAGGCTTCCCGGCAGATCCACACAGCGTTTGCCGTGCGGCCCGCGCAGGCCTGATTCGGCGATACTCACCAGCTTGCGGAACGATTTTTTCCGGTCCACAACCTTTGCCCGGTCAGCCAGACCGACAAAGGGCATGTAGATAAGGGTTGCCACAATCAGGTTAAATGTTTGCAGGGCAACGCCTTTCCATGAGCCTGTAGAAATGAGGGCGTTAATGCCGGGCGGGGTTATCCAGTCCACCTGATACACGGGCAAAGGCGCAATGCCCACAAGAATTGACACATAGGAAATGCACAGCAAAACAAGGGGCACAATAAGGAAGGGGATTAAAAACGCCGGGTTAAGCACCACGGGCAAGCCGAAAACCAGAAGCTCGTTAATGTGAAAAATACCCGGAACAAACGACAAGCCGGCAATGCGCCGCGTCCCCTGGTCCCGGCTTTTGATGAATATGGCGATAATCAGCCCAAGGGTAGCCCCGGAGCCACCCATGAAAATATACACGTCAAACAGGTATTTGGTGATAATATGGCTTGGCGCTTCCCCGGCATTCATGGCCATGCTGTTCAGTTCAAGGCTGCGTATAAGCACGTCATGGGTGATGGGGTCCAGCAAATCCGCGCCGTGAATGCCGAAAAACCAGCACAGTTGCACCAGGAAGGCGTACAACGCTCCTGTGGCAAAACCGTCGTGCATATTGGTGAAAACACTGCGTATGCTTTCATAAAACGCGCCCTGAATGCTTTTTATGCCGAAAAACATCAGGCCTTCGCGAAAGCAGATGAAAAAAAGCACTGTCAGCAATACCGGCAGCAGCACGTCAAACATATGGGGCAAAATCGGGTCTGCCCCTTCGGTAAAGGCGGAAAGCCTGAGCCGACGTACCCTGCACAGCCGCAGAAAAACGCCGCAGGCGATAAAGGTGACCACGAGCGCGCCAAAAAGCCCGCGTATACCCGCCCAGGGCAGCAGCATGCCTTGCGCGCTCATTTGCGGGCCAAGCATGATGAACAGGCATACAAAAGAAGTCATTATGCCCATGATGGGCAGGGTGTTGAATTCCGGACTTCTGGTGTTGTGCAGGAAAACCAGACTGTCGCTCAAGGTCAGGCAGGTGACCAGGGCCAGAATTTCAATGGTGCAGTTATACAGGGTTGCGCCGGGCACTTTCCAGCCGGGACCGAAAGTCTCTGCCATGAAACTCTGGTAGACCGTAAGGGGGAAATTGTTGATCAGAATAGCCACAGCAGCTGCCAGAAGCAGCGGCATAACCAGCATCACGCCGTGCCGAAAAGCCTTGAGTACGGGCGATTCGTTCAGGTTCAATATGGCGTCCAGGTGCTGATCGGACGTAAAAAGGGAAAAGGGCATCCCGCCCCTTGCCCTCGCGCCTGCGGAAAAGCCGGTATCTTCTGGAGAACCGGCATCGCCCCCGTGCGCTCCGTTCTGCTCCGTCTGGTGATGCGTTTGCGATGTGTCCCTGTTTGGCATAATTTCTTATGGATCTTCCGCGCGTAAAGCGCAAGGGTTATAAGGGACCTCCGGGCAATTCGCGGTTTCCCCATGCCTCATTTGGATGCAGGCTTTATTTCCCGTCAGCTTTTTGCTGCAAAAACGCCCCGGTGACCGACTTCGGGTCTTTTACCAGTTCTTCCGGCGTACCGCTGGCAACAATCAGCCCGCCGTTTTCGCCGCCGCCCGGCCCGAGGTCCACCACATGGTCAGCGCACAGAATCATGTCTGTGTTATGCTCGATTACCACAACACTGGCCCCGCGCTCCACCAGCCGGTGCAGCACGGTAATCAGCTTGCCCACCTCGTGCATGTGCAGGCCGGTGGTCGGCTCGTCCAGAATATACATGGTGCCGGGCAGGCTGCGTTTGCCAAGCTCACGCGAAATCTTGATCCGCTGCGCTTCCCCGCCGGAAAGGGTGGTGGCGGGCTGACCGAGGCGCAAATATTCCAGCCCCACTTCGCGCAGCATGGAAAGCCGCCGCTCCAGCCCCGGATAATTGCTGAAAAAATCGCAGGCCTGCTGCACGGTAAGGTCCAGCACCTCCGCAATATTCAACCCCTTGTACCGAACTTCCAGAGTTTCATGGTTATAGCGCTTGCCGCCGCACACATCACACTGCACGAACACGTCCGGCAAAAAGTGCATTTCCACCCGTATCTGCCCGTCGCCGCTACAGGCCTCGCACCGCCCGCCCTTGACGTTGAAGCTGAAACGCCCCGGCGTGTACCCCTTTTTCTTTGCGTCCGGCGTCTGGGAAAAAATGGTCCGAATCTCGTCAAATATCTTGGTGTAGGTGGCCGGGTTGGAACGCGGCGTCCTGCCGATGGGTGTCTGGTCAATGGCCACAATGCGCTCAATGCTTTCGGCCCCGATAATGCCGCCAATGGCGCCGGGGTTTTCCACCTTCAAGCCGTGGGCCAGAGCCAGGTGCTTGTAAAGCGTATCCACAACCAGCGAACTTTTGCCGGAACCGGAAACCCCGGTCACGCAGGTAAGCACGCCAAGAGGAATACGGCACTCGATATCACGCAGGTTATTGGTGGTAATATGGCGCAAAACAAGCTCGCCCTGGCCTTTGCGCCGCTTATCCGGCGGGCTGATGCCCAAATCGCCCCGCAAATATTTGGCCGTGAGCGAGTCCGGGGCATTGAGCAGTTCCGGAACAGACCCCTGAAACACCAGTTCGCCGCCGCGTTCGCCGGAAGCCGGCCCAAGCTCGATAACCGTATCGGCCTCGCGAATGGTGGCCTCGTCATGCTCCACCACCAGCACGGTATTTCCGCGTTTTTGCAAATCGCGCAGGGTGCCCACAAGGCGCTCGTTATCCCTGGGGTGCAGGCCGATGGAAGGCTCGTCCAGAACATAGGTCACGCCCACCAGACCGGAGCCAAGCTGTGAAGCCAGGCGTATGCGCTGGGCCTCGCCGCCGGACAGGGTAGCCATGTTCCGGCCAAGGGAAAGATAATCCAGCCCGACGCTGACCATGAAACGCAGGCGGTGGTTCAGTTCTTTGAGCAAAGGTTCCGCAACCAGCACATGCCTGCCCTTGAACCGGCGCGAAGCCATCCAGTCCAGAGCGCGGGAAATGGACAGCGAGCAAAAGTCCACTATGGACAAATTGTCCACCTTGACCGCCTTGGCTGTGGCATTAAGCCGCGCCCCGCCGCATTCCGGGCAGGCCATATTCTGCCTGTAGCGCGAAAGCTCGTCCCGCCAGGCTTCGCCATATTGCATGCCCTTTTCCAGCAGGCTGACAACGCCCGACCACAGGCCGGTTTGCGCGGCCTCGGCCTTTTTGCCGCGCTTGCCGCGCATTTCCACGGAACCGCCCATCCAGTTGCGGCGTAAGGATGATTCCAGACTTTCCCTGGACTTTCCCGGTTCAATCTCTCCATAAAACAAGCCGGACAGCGCTTCTTCGCCATAATCCGCAAGCGGGGTGTGCATGCTCAGGCCAAAGCGGGCGGTAAAGGCCGCAAGCTCATCCTTGTAGCGCTCCATAACCCGGTGGTTTTTCCAGGGCAACAGAGCGCCGTCGGTCAGACCAAGCCCCCGGTTCGGGGCAATAAGGGCAGGCTCGAAATATTCCACCGTACCCAGCCCAAGGCAGCGGGCGCACGCGCCCTGCGGGCTGTTAAAGGAAAAAAGCTGGGGCGAAAGGGGCGGCAGGCCCAGCTTGCATTCCGGGCAGGTGGAAGATGTGCTGTGCACAAATTCCATTTCCGGGTTGCCGTCCGCAGGCGGCACCAGCATGATCAGTTCGCCTTCGCCGTATTTGAGCGCCAGTTCCACAGAATCCGCCAGCCTGCCGCGAATGCCCTCGCGCAGAACCACGCGGTCCACCACGAGCTGTAGTGTGTGCTTCTTGTTTTTATCCAGCGCCGGAGCGTCGTCAATGGTGTATATCTCGCCGTTGATGCGTACCCTGGTGAAGCCTTCGGCCTTGAGCTTTTTCAACCTGTCCTGGTGCGTGCCCTTTTGCAGGACCACCAGCGGGGCCAGTACAATGCAGCGAGAGCCTTCGCCCAGAGCCAGAATGTCGCCGATTATCTCGTCCACCGTGCGAGACTGGATGGGCCTGCCGCAAATGGGGCAATGCATGGTGCCGAGGCGGGCGAAAAACACCCGCAAAAAGTCGTACACTTCCGTTACCGTGCCCACAGTGGATCGCGGGTTGCGGGTGGCTGTCTGCTGTTCAAGCGAAATAGCCGGCGAAAGGCCCTCTATCTTGTCCACATCCGGCTTGTCCATCTGGGGCAGGAATTGCCGGGCATAGGCGGAAAGCGATTCCACATAGCGGCGCTGCCCTTCTGCATAGACAAGGTCAAAAGCCAGGGTGGACTTGCCCGAGCCGGAAGGCCCGCACACGACAACCAGTTCGTCCCTGGGGATGTCCAGGGTAAGGTTTTTCAGATTATGCTGCCGCGCGCCTTCAATATGAATGACGCGCTCATTTTTTTTTGCGCCGGATGATTGGGTCATGGATACGCCTTGCCGTTGCCCTGCAAGCTGTGTGGGGAGTGCTGACAGGGAAAGAAAGAGATGTATGAGGAGTTTTTATTTAACAACAAGACAGAGAATAATAACGACTACCAGTCCAGGCAACAGGCTGGAGAGACGAATTTTTTTGATTTCCAGAAGGTTGATGCCGATACCCAGAATCATTATTCCGCCGGTAGCGGTTAATTCCGCGCGCATTACATCTGTCAGGTAAGGCCTGACTACATCGGCAAACATGGTTATGCTGCCCTGATAAAGCAGCATGGGAATAGCGGCAAGCATCACCCCGGAACCAAAGGCAGCCCCAAGGGCCACCGCAGCAAAAAAATCCAGCATGGACTTTGTCAGGACAATGGTTCTGTCGCCTTCAAGCCCTTCCTGCAAAGGGCCGATAATGGCCATGGAACCAATGCAGACAAAAAGCGTCGCAGCCACGGCACCTTCGGAAAAACGCTGGTTGCCGGAGCGAAGCGCACGTTTCACCGCGTCACCCGCGCGAATGATGTTGTCTTCCAGGTCAATGGCCTCGCCAATCACAGCGCCCACCAAAATACTGCCCACCATAAACAGCGGGTTCGTGGTCTGAAAGGTCATCTGCATCCCGATAGACAGGGTGCACAAGCCAAGCCCCTGAAAAACTATCAACCGCATACGCTCGGGCAGCCTGTTGCCAAGAAGCATGCCAAGGCACCCGCCCGCAACAACCACAGCGGCGTTTATCATACTCCCTACTGGTAAAACCATGTTGACCCAAGCTTTGGTTAGTTGTCGAAGGCGTCTGAACAAAGATGTGGCCTCTGCCCGCACCCGCCAGGAACTGCCGTCCCTGGCCCCGGCGTCTGGAGATAGCAAGAACACTGAGGCAAATTGCCAGGATAGCTATTGGCTAAATACCTGACAAGCCTCTACTTCCACCAAGGAAATTAGGAGGCCCCGCGCCTATGCCGGGGTTGAAGCTGCTTGCCAGCGCGCGTGACAGGAAGCTTTGGGCCAACCTGACGGCCTGTTCCAAATCACAGCCAAAGGCCAGGTATACGGCGATGGCGGCAGAAAGGGTGCAGCCGGTGCCGTGGTTGTTGACCGTGTTTACCCTTGGATGGATCAGGGCTTTGGGGGGCTGCCCCGGAAGGCAGAGCCAGTCGGTCATTTCGTCTGTTTGCGCCTGATTTTCAAAATGCCCGCCTTTTATCAGAACAGCTTGCGCGCCCAACGCGTGCAGTTTGTCCGCCGCGGTGCACAGGCTTGTATGATCGCTGATCTCGACACCGGACAGCAGCTCCGCTTCCGGCTTGTTGGGCGTCAGAACATCCGCTAGCGGGAGCATACGCCGGCGCACGGCTTCTTCGGCTTCCACATGCAACAGCCGGTAGCCGGACTGACTTACGCACACCGGGTCTACGACCAGAGGGAAATTCTTGTCGGCCAAGGCGTCTGCCAGAGCTTCAATAAGCGGCACAGAGGCCAGCATGCCGGTTTTGGCAGCTTTCACGGGAAAGCCCTCGCGCACGGCGGCAAGCTGGAGCAGCAGAAAATCTACCGGCACTTCGTGAATGCCGCGCACTTCCGCTCCGTTCTGGGCTGTAAGTGCGGCAACAACAGAGGTGCCGAACGCGCCAAGCACGGTCATGGTTTTCAGATCGGCCTGAATGCCCGCTCCGCCGCCGGAATCAGTACCGGCAACAGACATGACCACTGGCGGGCTTGCAGGGGGCGTTCCCCCCCGACCACAGGCACCGGCTTCCTGGACGCTCTGGGAACGG
>JAJDIC010000024.1 GCA_030266525.1 Desulfovibrio sp. OttesenSCG-928-G15
AACCCCCGTCAACAAGCGGCGTTTTTACGAAAAACCATCCATCGCAATACACAAGCATATTTTCCCATATGCAAATGGAGCGCAGCCATATTTTAGCATCCCCAAGCATAGATAGTAATCCACAGCCATAGATAAGAATAAGTAAACATAATTTATGTATCTGTATTTTTAAATCTTTTTCTCTATGCTACTGTATTGGCATTTAAGAGGACAGAGGAAGTGTACCCACCTTCGGCGGCTCCACTCCCGTCCTGTCCTGCGGGGCTGCTTATTCGCGGTTCCGCTCAACGCCAAAACAGAGAGGCAATTACTTCATGAAAAAGGCACTCACCCTAAGTGTCGCGCATAAAAACCAAGAGGCAAAAAATTAAGAAGAGAAAAAGGAAGGAAGCCGATCTATACGGATTTTCCTGGTTTGACTGTCAGGAGTGCCAAGAACCGAAAAACGAAAGACACGCGCCTCCGGCGCGGCCAATGAGGGAGGGAACGGATGATTTTTCACCCGTTCCCGGCGTGAGCAAGGATTAAGGGTATTCTTGAGCGGCGTGTAAAATCCGCAATATAGTTATCTGGCTTGGAGTTTCGGAGTATACGACAATATAGTTTTTTCTGACTACAATTTCCCGCGTGTCTGGAACACGCCCCGCCCGGTACATTTGCGGGTTTCGGGGAAGTTTCTCCACTGTAGCTACCAACTCGTCTTTTAACACTTGCGCGGCTTCCGGGTTATCGTCCGATATGTAATCGACTATTGCCCACAGGTCAGCGTATGCGGCCCTTTTCCATTCAACGTGCGGCATTACGCTTCCTGTCTATCAAAGCCTGAATATCATCCATGACTTGTTCATGGGGTACGGTTGGCGAGGTGTCGTTTAAGGCTTCATACACCTTGGCCTTAAACCATGTGTCATAGCTGGTATTGTCCGCAACCAAGCCTGGGGGTAGCCCCCCTTCCTTGGCAATACGGGTCAGAAGAATCCGCACGGCATCAGACAGGGTAAGGCCAATGCCTTCCAGCTTTTCCGCAGCTTCGTTCTTCACTTGGTCGTTTACTCGTACATGGAGCATTGATGTTTGAGCGGCCATAGCAAGCCCTCCTTTCATGGAAAATGTAACTCATTTGAGAGACAAGTCAAGCCCCTTGCCCTCTTGTGGAAGGCAACAAATACACAGGCATATTTACTAAGAACGTATTTGACTCCAGAGGAACACGCTCAAATCAGGGTATCGGCCAACAAAGCAGGGCTACCCAGAAAACGCTGCTTTATTTCGTTGGATGAGCAACAGCGCCAAACGAAACAAAGCAGCGTTTTCTTAGGAGTCAGAATATTTTCAGAACATTTTCACATTGAACTGTTCCTGAAGATCATCGGAGCTTTGCCGCGTAACGGCGGGCAAAGGCTCCCCCCAGGCTCGATCAATGCCCGAGAACTTCAAGAAGTTTTTCGTTGTCTTTGCCCTTACACTCGTCCATAACGTCCTGAAGGTCGCCCTCCACGCTTTCCATATCTATGACGAGATTATTTGTTTTAGCGCTCACATACCCATCAAGCCACATATAAATCATGGCAACATCCGTTGGGTCGGTAAGGGAGGTAAGGTCGCCGCAGGTGTAGTTTTTCATGTCCAGCTGTTTGGCGCTTGCCGCCAGGGGGAAGCCCAAACACATACCACTGACGCAAAGACAGCAAAGCAGCTTTTTCATGAATAGCCCCTAGTGTTAACTATTTGTGAAAAGTAATCCGTATACTTATAAATAAACTAACCGACAGAAGTTGACAATACCCGTTGTTTGCAATTATCGCCCGCTCAGGGCTACCGCATATATGGCTCCGCCCTGTGGTCATCTTAATTGTGGGTAAAAAAGTGCGCGAGGGCAAAATTCCGGTTTAGTACACAGGGCCCACCCGGCTCTGCCGGGGAGACATGACAGAAGGACTTCATTATTTTGGAGCCTTTTTTTGTATTTAGCGCTAACGCAACTCCAAGGTCGCTCCAGTCAAGGCGTGGTAAGCTTCGAGATATCTGGAGGCTGTCTCGGTCACGATCTCGTTGGGAAGGTCGGGCGGGGGAGGAGTCATGTTCCAAGGCTGGGCGAGCAGCCAGTTGCGCAGAAACTGTTTGTCATAGCTCGGCTGGATCTTTCCGGGTTCATACTCAGAGCGCGGCCAGAAGCGGGAAGAATCAGGCGTCAGCACTTCGTCAATGAGCAGCAGCTTCCCATTGGCAAGACCGAACTCAAACTTTGTATCCGCGATGATGATGCCCCTGTTTTCGGCATAGGCCGTGGCTTCATTGAAGATTTTGACGGACGTTTCTTTTATCAGGGAATACAGTTCCTCGCCTACCAGTTTTTCGGCTTGGGCCTCAGTAATGTTTTCATCATGAGAGCCAAGTTTCGCCTTGGATGATGGCGTAAAGACGGCAGAATCCAGCTTGGCGGACTCCACCAGTCCTTTGGGTAATTGTATACCACAAAGGCTGCCCGCGGTTTGGTAGTCTTTCCAGCAGGAACCGGTGATATAACCGCGTACAATGCATTCCAGCGGTAGGGGGTTGGCTTTTTTGACCAGCATGGAGCGTCCGTCCAGTTCGTCGGAATAGGGCAGCAACCTGGACGGAAATTGCGTGCTGTCCGCGCTGATTACGTGATTTGGTATGATGTGTTTGAACTTGTCCATCCAGAACAGGGTGATTTGGTTCAGCACCACACCCTTGTATGGAACGGGTCGGGACATGATGACATCAAAGGCAGACATGCGATCTGTCGTTACGATGAGAAGCGTGTCTGCGTCGATTTCATATATATCGCGGACCTTGCCGCGCGCCACCAGAGGGTATTCCTTGATGTCTGTCTGACTGAGTATTTTCATGATATTCTTCAGGCATAAAGCCGGTTGGGTAGTGTCGCGTGAAGCTGAAGCGTAACGAAAAGTGAGGACTGCACCACAGAATGCTTTTTCACCAAGCCAAAGAAGCCTTCCGAAGGTGCGTTTACCTTGCGCATTTTTGCCTGAAGCCCCTGTAATCGAGCCCGTAGGTTTTCATACGCAAACCCATAATACGCTCAGTGATGCCAAGTCGTTCCGCCGCCTTGGCCATATTCCCTTGTTCTGTTTTCAAGGCATCCACGATGAGGCGTTTTTCCAGATCAGCCAAGGCGTCGTGAAGCGTTGTAGGCGCCTGTGGGGCGTCTTGAGGCACTGCTTCTTTTCGCAAAAACGGCAAATGGGGTGCGTCGATAACATCCGCTGAGCCGCACAAAATTACGGCCCGTTCCATGACGTTTTGCAGTTCCCGGATATTTCCGGGCCAGGTATACCCAAGCAAAAGAGCGGATGCCGCAGGGGAAATACGCATGGTTTGGCTGTTGGAGTTTTTATTGTATCTGTCTACAAAATAACTTGCCAGCGGCAGTATATCGTCCTTTCGTTCCCGCAAGGGGGGGGAATACAGCGGAAACACGTTGATGCGATAATAAAGGTCCTGGCGGAAGCTTCCGGCTGCGACCATTTCTTCCAGATTGCGATTGGTTGCGGCTATAAGGCGTACATCCACCTGCAAGGTCTTTGTCCCGCCGACACGCTCAAACTCCTTTTCCTGTAGGGCCCGCAACAATTTTGCCTGAGCCATCAAGGAAAGTTCCCCCACCTCGTCCAGAAACAGGGTGCCGCTGTGCGCCATTTCAAAGCGGCCCTTTTTCGTTCCAACCGCACCGGTAAAGGCCCCGCGCTCATGCCCGAACAATTCGCTTTCGATAAGGTTTTCAGGCAAAGCCGCGCAGTTTACCTTGATAAGCGGTCGCCCGGACCTTGGGCTGTTGGAGTGGATTAGACCGGCAACCAGCTCTTTGCCTGTTCCGCTTTCACCTTGAATAAGCACTGTGGCGTTGGAAGTGCTGACTCTGGCAATCTCAAGCATAAGCCGCCGTGTGGCGTCTGAATTGCCCACCAGAGAACCGGACTCCAGGCTGCCGTGAACCATGCGTTGCAGACGCCGGTTTTCTTCCATCACTGCCGCGTGTCTGGAACGAATGTCCCTTCGGTGCTGCACGGCGCGGGAGATAAGCGAGGCCAATACCTGCAAAAGGCGTAAATCTTCCTCAAGGCAAATGGAATCCGCGAACAGCTTGTCCGCAGACAAGGCCCCCACGGCTTTGCCCTTGAGAAGTATCGGTACACAGAGAAAGGAGATGTCTTCCTTTTGCAGGTCGCGCGCGCCGGTACGGTTAAGAAAGTGCGGTTCTTCTGAAATATGGGGCACGACCATGGCCGTGCCGTTTTGTATGACTTTGCCGGTAATGCCTTCCCCAAGTTTATAGCGCGCCCGACCAAGCTCTTGCTCATTCAGCCCGTAAGAGGCTTCTACTATGATTTCAGCGCACTCCGGCTCGACAAGTGTCACTGTTCCGCGCATCATTCCCGTATGCCGGGCCATCAGGGCCAGGGCTTCTTCAAGATGGTCCGACAGCTCTTCGGCCCCATCCAGCGTTTGGCTTATCTCGAAAAGAAGCCTCAGCTCATTGGCTTCATTGCGTATGGAGGCATATGCCATATATGTACCTTTTTTTCTTGCCGCTTTGTATGGACGTATTTGCCGCGCCCTCGTGACCCTTTTGCAGATATACCGAATTGGTATGATTGACTATTGAAAAAGTACGCTCATTCAACGCAGTACACGCCGCTCCAGCATGCCGTGCAAAAGCAATCCCTTTCTGCGCCGAATATCCCGACCAGTCCCTCCAAAGAAAGATAGCCCAAGCTATCCAGGTTGAGTATGCGCTGTATCTCTTCAAGAGTATGCCCGTAGGCCAATAGTTCTTCTGCGCTGGGAAAGTCCACGCCGTACCGGCATGGGTGGCGCGTGGGCGGGCAGGCAATGCGCAAATGCACTTCCTTTGCTCCCGCAGCACGAAGTTCACTGCTCAAGGTGGCTGTGGTAGTGCCCCTTATGAGTGAATCATCAACCAGCACAACCCGTTTGCCCCTGACCACTTCCCGAACCACGTTGTGTTTCATTTTTACGGCTATGGCCCTTGCTTCTTCCCCGGGAGCGATGAAGCTGCGCCCTATATAGTGGTTGCGTATCAGGCCACGCTCCAGAGCAATTCCTGAAATTTGCGAATACCCTTGCGCCGCGGAAACGCCGGAGTCGGGAATGGCTACTACTATATCTGCATCTACCGGCTGTTCCGCTGCCAGAACCTGCCCGCTGGTGTACCGCGTGACGTGCGGGGTTGCACCAAACACCACGGAGTCCGGCCTGGCGAAATAAATGTGCTCAAGAAGGCAACGCGCTTCCGGCCTGTTTTTTTTCACAAAGCGCCAGGAATGGATGCCGTTTGCATCACAGATGATCATTTCTCCGGGCAGCACTTCTCTTTCATAGCGTGCGCCCATTTGATCAAAGGCGCAGGTTTCCGAAGCGATTACATGGCCTTGTCCCAGCTTGCCAAGCACCAGCGGGCGTATTCCCCAGGGATCGCGGGCTGCGATTATCCGGTCAGGGAACAGCATCACCAAGGCAAAGGCCGGGCCTGCCTGCTCCAGTATGGCGGCGATGTCGGCCTCGCTTCTGGCCCCCGACTGCGCCAGAAGATGCAGGAAGAGTTCGGTATCCGTTGTTGTCTGGAACACGGCTCCCTTCGCCGCCAGTGATTCGGCAAGTAGCGGCCCCGCCGCCAGGTTGCCGTTGTGTGCTACAGCAATCTGGCCGCCGCAGTAACTTGCAAGCAATGGTTGGGCGTTACTCAGATCACTCGCTCCGGCGGTGGAGTAGCGTACATGTCCGATGGCAACGTCCCCCGGCAACTGTGCCCCCGCGCTATTTGCAAACACCGTGGATACAAGCCCCATTCCTTTGTGGCAGAATAGTTTTCCCTGGTTGCTGGTTGCTATCCCGGCTGATTCCTGGCCTCGGTGTTGCAGGGCATGCAGGCCAAGGGCTGCCAGAGCGGCGGCTTGTGCCACCCCGTATAGTCCGACAACGCCACAGGCATCGCGTGGCCGGTCAAGAGATGAGCAAGGGGTATGGTTCATGGTATGTAGCATGGTGGAAGTGGGCTGACCGGTTACAGGGCGTAGTAGTCTTGCAACGGAGCAACGCTTCGTGTGCACGTTTGCCGGGTTTCAAGCCCCTCCACTGCGGCGCGTAGCGCGGCTATGGTGGTAATGGTTGTAACATGGCGGGCTAGGGCTTCTCCACGTAACAGGGTGGCATCACGCATTGATTTTGATCCGCTTACGGTATTTACCAGCATATTTGCTTCTCCGTTTCGCATAAAATCCAGTAAGTGAGGACGGCTTGGGCCTATTTTTATGACAAGTTCCGCTGCGATGCCGTGTTTTTTCAAAACCTCTCGGGTGCCCGGCGTCGCATACAGGCAAAAACCAAGCGCTTTCAGTCTGGCCGCCAGAGGAACCAGAACTTTTTTGTCCCTGTCTGTGACCGAAAGGACGATATTGCCGGAAAAGGGAATGGGTGTACCCGCAGCGGACTGGGCTTTCAAAAAAGCCATGCCGAAGCTTTTGTCCATGCCCATGACCTCTCCGGTGGAGCGCATTTCCGGGCCGAGGCCAATTTCGGCTCCGGGGAAGCGCTCAAAGGGCAGGACGGCTTCTTTCATGGCATGGTATGTCGGGGCGGGCTCGCTGACAAAACCTGTTTCGGCCAGGGAAAAACCACACATGACCATAGTGGCAATGCGGGCCACAGGCACGCCAGTGGCCTTGGAAACAAAGGGAATGGTACGCGAGGCCCTGGGGTTCGCCTCAAGGACGTACACCTCTTCATTCCGGACAGCGAACTGGATGTTCAGCAAGCCCACAGTACCCAATGCAAGCCCGATGCGCCCGGTGTTGTCGCGGATGCGTTCCAGTACCTTAGCTGAGAGGGTATGCGTGGGGATGGAACAGCAGGAGTCGCCCGAATGGACTCCCGCCTGTTCGATATGCTCCATGATTGCCGCAATGCTTACGCGTTTTCCGTCAACCACCGCATCCACGTCAACTTCCACAGCGTCTTCAAGGAATTTGTCCACAAGCAGGGGGCTGTTTCCCTGAAGGCTCGCGCCGGTATATTTCCCTGCAACGTAGGCCCGCAGGGAGGGTTCATCGTGAATAACGCGCATGGCCCTGCCGCCAAGGACAAAGGACGGGCGCACCATGACCGGGTAGCCGATGTCTTTGGCAATGCGGCAGGCGGATTCTTCGTTACAGGCCATGCCGCTTTTGGGCTGCGGCATACCAAGGGTTTGCATCAGCCTGCTGAATGATTCCCGGTCTTCCGCCATGGCAATGGCGGAAGACGAAGTGCCGATAATGGGAACTCCTTCTTCTTCCAGGGCCGCCGCGAGATTCAGGGGCGTTTGCCCGCCAAACTGGACAATAAGGCCGCAAGGCTGCTCGACCCGGCATATGGCAAGAATATCTTCCACAGTGAGCGGTTCAAAATACAGAACATCCGCAATGTCATAATCTGTAGAAACCGTTTCGGGGTTTGCATTCACCATGACGGAAGTAATTCCGGCTTCTTTCAAGGCAAAAGCGGCCTGTACGCAACAATAATCAAATTCCACGCCTTGCCCGATCCTGTTTGGGCCTCCGCCCAGAATCATCACCTTCCGCAAAGGGGCAGTAGGGCAAGAAACCCTGACCGGAGAGAGATTTTCTTCATCAAAAGGAACTTGTGCAAGCTCGCTTTGCTCCGCATCGTATGTGGAATAATAATAGGGGGTTAGAACGGCATATTCTCCCGCGCAGGTGTCAACGCTACGAAATGCGGGGTACACGCCGAAATACGCGCGCAGGCGGCGTATGTCACCTTCGTCAATGCGCTCTTTTTCTCCGGCGGCAAGGGCTGCACGGCTGGCAAGAGAGGCGATACGGGCGTCACTGAACCCTTGTGCCTTGATACTGCGCAAAATACTTCCTTGTTCCCGGTGCGACGCGGCATTTAGCTCTTCCTCCACAGGGGGGAGTGACGGTTTTCCGCCTCCCGCCCTTATGGCCCGCATCAGGGGTGGAATGGTTGCTTCAATTCGCTGTTCCGTGTGCAGAATGCGTTGCATTTGCAGCAGGAACCACAAATCAATGCCGGTCAAATTGTGCGCTTCTTCCGGTTCCATTCCATGTTGCATGGCTTCATAGACCAGCAGCAGGCGTTCCGGGCGGGCCTCATGCAATGACTCACGCAGGAAGGACAAACGTTCCAGCCGGGAAGCCGGTGCGCTGTTTTCATTGCCGGGCAGAGGCTCTAGCCCGAAGAGTCCAATTTCCAGTCCGCGCAAGGCTTTTTGCAGGGCTTCCCGGAAGTTCCCGCCGATGGCCATGGTTTCACCCACGGAATGCATTTGCAAACCAAGAACCGTTTCTGAACCGGCGAATTTTTCATAATTGAAGCGTGGCACCTTGACCACGCAATAATCAACGGTAGGTTCAAAACAGGCGGAAGTGCCGGTAATGTCATTTCGTAATTCGTTCAGGTGGTAGCCCAGGGCCAGTTTTGTAGCCACGCGGGCGATGGGAAAGCCCGTTGCCTTGGACGCCAGCGCGGAAGAGCGCGATACCCGGGGGTTCATTTCAATGACCACTCTGCGTCCGGTGTGCGGATTCACGGCAAACTGGATGTTACAGCCGCCCGTGTCTACGCCGACAGTGCGCACCACACGTAAGGCATCGTCCCGCAATGCCTGATATTCATGGTCGGAAAGGGTTTGAATGGGAGCCACGGTAATGGAATCGCCCGTGTGTATGCCCATGGGGTCCAGGTTTTCAATGCCGCAAACGACAATGGCATTGTCCGCACTGTCGCGCACCACCTCAAGCTCTATTTCCTTCCAGCCAAGGACGGATTCCTCCACCAGAATTTCCCCGATGGGCGAAGCTTCCATGCCCCTGCGGGCCAAAGATTTAAATTCTTCAAGGTTATAGGCGATGCCGCCGCCGGTTCCGCCAAGCGTATAGGATGGACGGATAATGGCCGGAAAACCCAACGTCATTACAATTTCTACAGCGTCCGCCACACTGGCGGCCAGCCCGCTGCGCGGCAGGTCAAGCCCTGCTTCGAGCATGGCGGCATGGAATTTCTGCCTGTTTTCCGCCAGTTCAATCGCTTCCGGGCGCGCGCCAATCATGCGGACGCCGTATTCCTCAAGCACGCCGGAGTGGTGCAGTTCCATTGCCAGATTGAGCGCCGTCTGCCCGCCAAGGGTGGGTAGCAGGGCATCCGGGCGCTCCTGTCGGATAATGGCGGAAGCCATGTGAATATTCAGGGGTTCCATGTAGGTGCGGTCGGAAAAATTCGGATCCGTCATCACGGTTGCCGGGTTGGAATTCAGAAGAACAACCCGGCAACCTTCTTCCTGCAAGGCTTTACACCCTTGCGTTCCTGAATAGTCGAATTCGCAGGCTTGCCCGATCACAATGGGACCGGAACCTAAAACCATCACAGATTGAATGTCGTTACGCTTGGGCATGCACTGTACCCCGGTGGTGAGAATTTTTTTCGGATAAAAGTAGTTGTCGGAAGCGCAGGAACAGTTCGTCCGCGTCATGCGGTCCTGGCCCGGCTTCGGGGTGAAACTGCACGGAGAAAGCCTGGAATTTTTCACAAGCAAGGCCCGCCAGGGTCTGATCGTTGAGGTTCCAGTGAGAGGGCGTTGCATGGTCCGGCAGGGAGTTGGGGTCAACGCAGAAACCGTGATTCTGGCTGGTAATCCACACCCTTCCTGTCAGGCAGTCCTGTACCGGATGGTTGACTCCGTGATGTCCGAAAGGCAGCTTGTAGGTTTTTCCGCCAAGAGCCAGAGCAAGAATCTGGTGCCCTAAGCAGATACCGAAAAGAGGCACGGTTCCGAGAAGTTTTTGCACTTCGCGTATGGCGTAGGTACAAGCCTGCGGATCGCCCGGCCCATTGGAAAGCATGACCCCATCCGGCTTTGATGCCAGTATGGTTTCGGCAGAAGTGGCTGCGGGCCAGACGGTCGGGGTGATTCCCGCCATGAGCAGGCCACGCAGGATGGATTGCTTTATGCCGTAGTCATAGACCGCAACGCGAATTTCTTTGTTACATGATACAGGTTTTTTTTCGGGAGCAGGGCACGGTACAGTATAAGGTGCAGCGCATGTTACTGCCCCGGTCAGATCACGTCCGCGCATATCAGGCAAGGCCCTTGCACGGCGCAAAAGCGAAGCCTTGTCCAAATCCAGGGCGCTGAGGATGCCGTTTCGTGCGCCGTGTTCGCGCAGGTGCATGGTCAGGGCGCGGGTATCCACGCCGTACATGCCGCTTATACCGTCCCGGCGAAGGCGGGAATCAAGCGTTTCTTCCGCCCGCCAATGCGGAAAGGGTGCTGATTTGCCAGCGCCATCCATATTACCGTCGGGCAGGAAGAGTTCATGAAATATTGCGCCCCCCGCCTGGATAACCGGCGCTTCGTTATCAAGCGGACTGGCACCGTAATTGCCTGCATGGGCAGTGGTAAAGGTAACTATTTGGCCGTGGTAGGAAGGGTCGGTCAGGGTTTCCTGATACCCTGCCATTGCCGTGGTAAAGATGACTTCGCCCATAGATTCCGTGCGTTTTCCACAAGCAAAGCCTGAAAAGCAGGTGCCGTCATCAAGCATCAGAAGCGCTTGTTGTTCTGCCATAAGGTCCTCAATAATGTAATAAATCCTCGGTCTGATAGTCTTGCGCGCAAAGGGCATTGCAATTTGGACGCCATTATGAGGCGATTTCCCGAAAGGTATTGTTTTCAACTGGTTCGGAGCTTTCCCGCATGGCCTTGTCTGTATGACCGAGAAATAAAATTACAGGAATGTATTATCCTCGCTTTGAATGCTACATTTTTGTAGCTCTTTTGCTTCTCAAGTCTTTTTCCGCTTGCCTAAAATATACGTTTTTTAAATTATCATCCAATAAATTCATATTGTTATATGTTTGATGCTATTTCTAGCACACTTCTTGCCAAGGGGGATCATCACCAACTGCTTTGTAAGCAAGGAGCTTCTTATGTCCAGTACTCTCCGTTCAGCCGTCCGTCTTTCTATCGCCACGGACACACGTATCCCCGAGCATCCGACCAGACACTGCCCGGCGGACCTTTTCGGCAAAGATGTTTTCGGCATGGCTGCCATGCGTGAGCATTTGCCTTCCGCCGTTTTCAAACGCCTGGAGCAGGCCGCTCGCAGAGGAAAAAGCCTTAGTGAGGGGGATGCGGATATTATCGCCGGCACCATGAAAGACTGGGCCATTGCGCGTGGCGCAACCCACTACACGCACTGGTTTCAGCCCATGACCGGCACCACGGCTGAAAAGCACGATGCTTTCCTTACCCCGGCTCCGGACGGGCGCATAATCAATGAGTTTTCCGGCAAAATGCTCATAAAAGGCGAGCCGGACGCTTCTTCCTTTCCATCCGGCGGCATCCGCTCCACCTTTGAAGCCAGGGGGTACACCGCCTGGGATCCTACAAGCCCGGCCTTTCTTCTGGAAAACACCTGCGGCAAAACACTGTACATCCCTTGCATCTTCCTTTCCTACACCGGCGAGTCCCTTGACCGGAAAACGCCGTTGCTGCGTTCGCTGGAAGCGGTGTCCGCCCAGGCCTTGCGTGTTCTTCGTCTGTTCGGAAACACCACGGCAACCAAAGTAAACGCCATGGTTGGGGCGGAGCAGGAGTATTTTCTTGTCGACAGCCGCTACCTTTCCCTGCGCAGCGACCTTCTGCTCGCCGGGCGTACTGTTTACGGGGCAAAGCCTTCCAAGGGGCAGGAGCTGGAAGATCACTACTTCGGCGCCATCAGCCCCCGCGTTCTGGCCTTCATGGCCGAGGTGGAGGAGCGCATGCTGGCCCTGGGTATTCCGGCCCGCACCCGACACAATGAAGTGGCACCGGGGCAGTTTGAGCTGGCTCCCATGTTTGAAGCCGCCAACCTTGCCACAGACCATAACATGCTGACCATGGAAGTGCTCAAAAGTACGGCCGAGCGGCACGGCTTTGCCTGCCTGCTGCATGAGAAGCCCTTTGCCGGGGTGAACGGCTCCGGCAAGCACAACAACTGGTCGCTTTGCGATTCCGAGGGCAACAACCTTCTTGACCCGGGTACAACCCCGGCGAACAACGCCCAGTTCCTGATTTTCCTTGCCGCCATTTTGCGCGCCGTGCACAAACATTCGCTTGTGTTGCGTCTCGGCACCATTGGCGCGGGCAACGACCACCGACTGGGGGCGAATGAAGCCCCGCCGGCCATTATTTCCGTATTTCTCGGTGAACCGCTGACCAACGTGCTCAAGGCGGTTATTGACGGCAACGGCAAAGGGGCTGAAGAGTGGGTCGGCGGTACCATGCAGGTCGGCGTGACCAGTTTGCCGCCGTTGCCCAGAGATATTTCCGACCGCAACAGGACAAGCCCCTTTGCCTTTACCGGCAACAAGTTTGAATTCCGGGCTGTCGGTTCTTCCCAATCCATTGCCCCCGCCAATATCGCCCTGAATTCCGCCGTGGCCTGCGCATTGGACGATATTGCCACGGAGCTTGAAAGCGCTGTCGGGGAAGGAATTCCCCTTAACACGGCTGCGCATGAAGTGTTGGCTCGCCTGTTCAAGGAGCACATGCCCATAGTGTTCAACGCAAACGGCTACTCTGAGGAGTGGCAGGAAGAAGCGGCCCGCCGGGGCTTGCCCAACTGCAAAGACACCGTGTCCGCACTGGAACACTACAGTGACCCCGAGGTGATGGCAGTATTCTCGCGCACCAATGTTCTGAGCGAGCGGGAACAACTGGCCCGGCAGGAAATTCTGCTGGAAGCCTATATCCGGGCCGTTCATGTGGAAACAAAGCTCACATCCACGCTTGGCCGTTCGGTTATTTTGCCTGCTGCCATGAAGTACCTGAAAACAACGGCAAAAATGGTACAACTGGCGCACGCTGTGGACCCGGAGAATACGCAAGCGGCAGAAGTACACTACCATAACAGCATACGGACCCATGTTTTCAGCCTTCTCGCCGCGCTGGACGCGCTTGATGCCTGCCATGAAAAGCTGGATGCGATGAGCGGGACAACAGAGCGAGCCGCCGCGGCCAGGGACAGCCTGCTGCCGCTAATGCAGGAATGCCGTTCGCACGCTGATCTTCTGGAAGCCGTTATCGATGATGCCGACTGGCCTTTGCCGAAGTATAATGAATTGCTGTGGCAACACTGATGCTGTGTTGAAAAAATCAATATATGCGCATAGTTAAATATTGAAAGCTGTAACCCGGAATCCCAAAGCCGCCCGAAGGCAGCAAAGGCTTTTGTGTATAATGCAAACCAATCTCTATAACTCGTTGTACACCCCGGAAGAGCATGACGCTTGCGGAGTGGGGTTCTTGGCGCGCCTGGATGGCATTCCAACCCACAGCATTGTGGAAGATGCTGTCCAGGCCCTGGCGCGCATGGCGCATCGCGGCGGCTCAGGCTTTGGCCCCGAACATCCTGATGGAGCAGGGATTCTTGTGCCTCTGCCGGTTGATTTTATACGCAAAACCTGGCAGCCCGTATGCGGCGAAGTGCCGCGCACTTTCGCGCTGGGGCAGTTTTTCATGCCGCGGGATGTCGCTGACAGGACGCACATAGAAGAAAAAGTGGCAACGATATTTGCGGAACATAGGCTTCGCGTCCTTGGCTGGCGTGATGTTCCTGTTCGTAAGGCTATTCTGGGGGAACACGCGGCAAAAACATGCCCGGTTTTTCGTCAATGTCTTGCTGCTCCCACAGAAACACTGCTGGCAGAATTGCAGCCAATTGCCGACAAGCCGGACTCTTTGGGCAGTACTGCCGGGGGGACTGCCCAAGACCATTTTGAGCGATTGCTGTATATTGCCCGCCGCCATCTGGAAAACAGCCTGCGCCAGACCCTTCCTTCTGCGACAGACACCTTTCATGTGGCCAGTCTGTCCGGCAGCAGCGTTGCGTACAAGGGCCTGCTCGCCGGTGGGCAACTGAGCGCCTTTTACCCCGACCTGGCTGACAGGGATTTTGCCGTCCATTTTGCGATATTGCATGAGCGCTATAGCACCAATACGCAACCTGCCTGGAGATTGGCCCAGCCTTTTCATTGCCTGGCCCATAACGGCGAAATCAATACTTTGGCCTGCAACAAGGTCCATATGACCATACGCGAGCCTTTACTGGGCTCTCCTTTGTTCGGCAAGAATATCCGGCATCTTTTGCCGGTGCTTGAGCCGCGCGGCAGCGATTCTGCCGCATTGGACAACTGCCTGGAATTTTTGCTGCGCGGGGGGAGAAGTCTGCCCCATGCGGCCATGATGCTCATGCCGGAACCCTTTGGTCCGGCTTTTGCCATGGGCGAAGACAAGCGGGCCTTTTATGAATATCACGCAGCCCTGATGGAGCCATGGGACGGCCCGTCCGCCATGGTATTTACAGACGGGCGACGCCAGCTTGGCGCCATGCTTGACAGAAATGCCCTGCGTCCTTGCCGTTACGCGGAAACAAAAGACGGCCTGTTCGTACTCGCATCGGAAGCGGGCGTTATCGATTTGCCGTCTTCGCATATTGTGCAAAAAGGGCGTTTGCAGCCACGGCGTATGCTTATGGTTGATTTTGCCCGCCACCGGGTCATAACAGATGCCGAGTGCAAAAACCGGGTCATCTACGCAAAACCATACAGGCACTGGGTCAAGGAAAAGGGCGTCACATTACGGGATTTACCGCTGCCTTCCGCTGTTACAGCCATTGCAGACGCCGCCCCTTTCTTTCCCGATGAGGAAACAACCCTCCGGCAACAGATACTGTTCGGATACAGCCGGGAAGACATCAAAGATGTTCTGGTGCCCATGGCCCGTGATGTGCAGGAACCCACTGCCTCCATGGGGATGGACCGTCCATTGGCTGTTCTTTCCGGGCGGCCCCAACTTCTTTTTTCCTATTTCAAGCAGCGTTTCGCCCAGGTGACCAACCCTCCCATCGACCCTTTGCGCGAAGGTCTGGTTATGACCCTGACGGGCTTTGCCGGAAAGCAGCGCAATTTACTGGAAGAAACACCCGAGCAGTACACGCGGTTGCGTCTGGCAAACCCTCTTTTGAGTACAGAGGATATGTTGCGCCTGCTTGCTTCCGTGCATCCCGCAGCGCGTGTGGCCGTTATTCCCATGCTGTTTGCTGCACAGGGTGACGAACCGGGTACCGCTTTGGAAAAAGGGCTGCAAACCATGTTTCGCCAGGCTGAAGAAGCCCTGAGTCCTTCCGGCAGGGAAAACGGGGACCAGCCGGCTACAGTGCTTTTACTGACAGACTCCGGGGCAGGGCCGGACAAAGCCCCCATTCCTTCCCTGCTTGCTCTTTCCGGCTTGCACCACCATCTGCTGCGCCAGGGTTTGCGGCATGCCTGCTCCCTGTTTGTGGATACGGGGGAAGCGCGTGAAGTCATGCATGTGGCGCAACTGCTGGCTTTTGGGGCCAGCGGGGTGCACCCTCGTCTGGCCTTTGCTGCGGTGAGCGAATTGGCGAAGCAAGGAGCTTTGAAAAAGGGCGCAACCGTTGCCCGTGCCTGTACGGCCTATGCCAATGCTGTGCATAAGGGCTTGTTGAAAACGTTTTCCCGCATGGGCATTTCCACCTTGCG
Organism: Desulfovibrio sp. OttesenSCG-928-G15; assembly: GCA_030266525.1. The sequence continues at coordinate 15,628 of JAJDIC010000024.1, forward strand.
TTCGTTTATGGGCGGGCAGGCCTTTGAAGCCGTGGGCCTGAACCCCTTGTTGGTGGATCGGTATTTTTCCGGTGTGCCAAGCCGTTTGGGCGGCATAGGCCTTGAGCATATTGCAAAGGATACTCTGGCTCGGCACGCAAAAGCCTTTGGTCCGCAATCGGCCCAGGCTGGCACAACAGAACCGCTCGGGCCTGATGGGCGCTATACCTACAGTCCGCATGGAGAAACGCACCTGTGGACGCCGGTTGCCGTGCGCGCCTTGCATAAGGCGGTGCGCGAAGATGACTGGGAAAGCTACCAGGCCTATGCAAGGGTGAGCGACGAGCAGGCAACAAAACCAGTTACCCTGCGCAGCCTTCTGACCTTTACCGCGGAAAAGCCCGTTCCCTTGAGTGAAGTAGAACCGGTGGAAGCCATTGTGCGTCGTTTTGTGGCTTCGGCCATGTCTTATGGCTCTATCAGTCCGGAAGCGCACCAGGCTATTGCAATCGCCTGCAACCGGATTGGAGCCCGCTCCAATTGCGGAGAGGGCGGCGAAGCTCCGGAACGCAATACTGTTCGTGATGACGGGAGCGACGCCCGTTCCCGTGTGCGCCAGATTGCTTCCGGGCGTTTTGGCGTAACCGCTGACTATCTAGTCAATGCGGATGAAATTCAGATAAAAATGGCCCAGGGCGCAAAACCGGGCGAAGGCGGGCAGTTACCAGCGCACAAGGTGTTGCCGGGTATAGCCCGCGTGCGGCACACCATAGCGGGAGTCACGCTTATTTCACCGCCGCCGCATCATGATATTTATTCCATAGAGGATCTTGCGCAGCTCATTTACGATGTAAAAAGCCTGAACCCCGAAGCCCGTGTTTCCGTCAAACTGGTCGCGGGTACGGGCATCGGCACGGTAGCTTCGGGCGTAGCCAAGGCCGGGGCCGACACTATCCTTGTTTCCGGGCATGATGGCGGCACCGGGGCCTCGCCCCGCACGGCCATTGACCATGTGGGGCTTCCCTGGGAAATGGGCCTGTCTGAAACCCAGGCCGCGCTGTGCGCCAATGGCTTGCGTAATACTGTTCGCTTGCAGGTGGACGGGCAGTTGCGCACCGGCAAGGATTTGGTCGTGGCGGCCATGATGGGAGCGGAAGAGTTCGGGCTGGGCACAGGCGTTCTGGTGGCTCTGGGCTGCTGCCTGTTGCGGGTTTGTCACCTGGGGACGTGCCCTGTGGGCATTGCCGCTCAAGACCCGACGTTGCGCGCCCGTTTCAAAGGTTCGCCGGAACATGTGGAACGCTATTTCCGCTTTCTGGCGCAAGACATGCGCCGGCACATGGCTGCTTTGGGTTTTCGGACTGTGGACGAAATGCTCGGCCGGGCGGACTGCCTGAAACGCGCCGCCGTACCTGTGGGATTGTCCGCCGAGCACACGGCAAAGCTGCAAACTCTGGACCTGTCCGCATTATGTATACGAAGCGAAGTCAGTCCTCTCAATGGCCCGCCACACAAGGCGGCGGAATCTGCCCTGCACCATTCGGCATACAGCGCCCTTATGCCGGGAATCGCCGCACGGCACCCCTGCCGTTTTGAAGGCCGTATCGCCAATACAGACAGGGCGATGGGGAGCCATATCGCGGGGGTAATTGCCCGATTGTACGGGGAAGAAGGACTGCCCCCCGGTTCGGTGGATATGGAATTGACGGGCAGTGCCGGACAGAGTTTGGGAGCTTTTCTCGCGCGCGGTATGTTTTTGCGGGTGACCGGTGAAGCGAATGACTATGTTGGCAAAGGTCTTTCAGGTGGCATTATTGCCATACGCCCCGCGCATTATCAAAGCGGTTTCCAGATGAGCGACTTTTTTTCGGGCAGACAGGTAATCGCCGGTAATGTCGCTTTATACGGGGCGACTTCCGGCGAAGCCTATTTTTCCGGAAGCGCCGGAGAGCGTTTTGCTGTGCGCAACAGCGGCGCTTCGGCGGTAGTGGAAGGTGTGGGAGACCATGCCTGCGAGTATATGACCGGGGGTGTTGTTGTGGTGTTAGGCTCCACCGGCTATAACTTTGCGGCTGGTATGAGTGGCGGGATTGCCTATGTATACGACCCCAGTGAACAATTTCAGACCCGTTGCAATATGGATAGCGTTGACCTGGAAAGCGTGTGGCAAAAAGACGATATACAGCTTGTGCGCTCTCTTCTCTCACGCCATGTGCGCCATACCGGCAGCCCCCTGGCTTCGGCTTTGCTGGCCGACTGGCAGGCCAGCCTGCCTCTCTTTCTGAAAGTTACTCCCATAGAATACCGGCGGGTGCTGGAACGTATGAAGCATGGTGAAGGAAGGCAGGTGGAAAGCCTTGCCGCTACCGAGGAGGTTTACAGTGTCTCTGCAACTGCACATCCTGCATGACGAAAAAGCCAACCCCACAAAAGAGGGCGCTTCCCATACTTGGGAAACGGACCTGCCGTCTCTGAAAGGACTGGATTTGCCGGCAAGCATTTCCTTCACCAAAATGCATGGTGCGGGCAATGATTATGTGTATGTGGAAGAATTTGATTTTTCTTTGCCCCACCCGGAATTGCTGGCAAGGTACATGAGCCACAGACATTTCGGGGTAGGCGCTGACGGGCTGGTTCTCATGGGGCCTTCCGCCGTGGCGGATTTTCGCATGCGCATTTTTAATGCCGATGGCTCGGAAGCGCAAATGTGCGGCAATGCCTCCCGGTGCGTAGCCAAGTACCTGTACGAACACCGCCGAACGGTCCAACATGAACTGACCCTGGAGACAGGGGCCGGAATAAAGCACTTGTCGCTGGACGTGGAGTGCGGTCTTGTACGTTTTGTCCGGGTGAACATGGGCCGCCCGGTGCTTTTTCCTGCGGATATTCCCATGAGCGTGGAAGGAAAGACTTTTGTCAATCAGGAGCTTGGCGTTGCAGATGCCGTATGGCGCGGAACCGCCGTTTCCATGGGCAACCCGCACCTGGTGGTTTTTGTTGATGATGTGAACGCGCTTGACGTGCCCCGTATCGGGCCGCTTTTTGAAAATCATTCGTATTTTCCCCAAAGAGTAAACACCGAATTTGTCCAGATTATTGATCCCAAGCATATTGCAATGCGCGTTTGGGAACGCGGCAGCGGAGAAACCCTGGCCTGCGGCACAGGCGCTTGCGCGTCTTTGGTCGCCTGCGTTCTCAATGAAAGGACGGAGTCGGATATAACCGTATCCCTTCCGGGGGGCGCGCTTCACATTACCTGGGACAATAAGGGCGATGTCTATATGACGGGTCCGGCTGTTTCGGTGTGTTCCGGAAAATACTTTGTGCCGCATGGATAAGATTGTCCGAAGAAAATCCTTTGAGGGGATATGCCCCGGAACATGAACGTGAAAAAGCAAGAGCACAGTTCAGGAGGGTTATGGCATGGCAACACTGAATTTCCATTATGCTGAGCTAAAGAGCAGCTATCTGTTTTCGGAAATTGCCGGAAGAATACAAGCGCACACTGCGGCGCAGTCCGGGCGGAAAGTGATTCGCCTTGGAATTGGTGATGTCACTCAACCTCTGGTGCCTGCCGTTGTGGCTGCTTTGAGCATAGCGGTCGCCGAACAGGGAACTTCCGAAGGATTTCGTGGCTATGGCCCCGAGCAGGGGTATCCTTTCCTGCGCGAAACCATAGTAAAATCGTGCTACAAAGGCCTTGGCATCAGCGCGGATGATATTTTTATCAGCGATGGGGCCAAGTGCGACATCGGCAATTTTCAGGAAATATTCGCGCGCTCATGCCGTGTGGCAATTACTGACCCTGTGTATCCTGTATATGCCGACTCCAATGTCATGGCGGGCAGGGCAGGGCGCATGCAGAAAAATGGCAGGTATACAAAACTCATCTACTTGCCCTGCACGGCGGAAAACGGCTTTATCCCGCAATTACCAAGTGAACGCCCGGACATAATCTATCTTTGTTCTCCGAATAATCCGACCGGAACTGTTCTGAGCCGCGAACAGCTGGCCCGGTGGGTAGCCTATGCGCGAGAGCAGGAAGCCGTGATACTTTTTGATGCCGCGTATGAAAGCTATATCCGCAGTGAGGATGTTCCGCACAGTATCTATGAAATTGCGGGTGCGGATGAAGTGGCCGTTGAATTTCGCAGCTACTCCAAGTCGGCCGGCTTCACCGGTCTGCGTTGCGGTTTTGTAGTTGTTCCGGCTTCTGTAAGAGGGAAGGGCGTGTTTGGTAAATATACCACTTTGCGAAAACTCTGGCTTCGCCGTCAAAGCACAAAATATAACGGCTGCCCCTATATTGTGCAGCGGGCGGCAGAGGCGGTACACAGCCCGGAAGGCCAGGCCCAGACCAAAGCTGCCATCAACATCTACTTGGATAATGCCAAGCGCATTCGTCAGGCATTTACCGACCTGGGTTTAACGGTATTTGGCGGGGTAGACGCCCCCTATGTGTGGGTCGCTTTGCCAAAAGGCACGGATTCGTGGGCTTTTTTTGACAGGCTACTGCAAGAAGCGGATGTAGTTGGAACTCCGGGAAGCGGCTTTGGCCCCTGCGGGCAAGGGTATTTTCGTTTTACGGGCTTTGGCAGCCCGGAAGATACGCTGGAAGCAGTTGCCCGGATTCAGTCTCTTACAATGTAAAGTGCCACTCTGTGCTGGTGTTGCCATCGATGAGCTGTAAGGACGCAACAACAGCCGGGAGCCGCCCGCTGAACGGCTCCCGGCTGTTCTCTTCCATGAACCAACCTGGTTTATGCGCCGAGTTTGTCGGCCACCAGTATCGCGCTGTATACCGCCTCCGGAGTGACGGAGAAGGGCATGTTGTGCATGGTGTCGTTTTCTGCACAGGCAGCTTTGGCTACAGCCATGATCTTGTCTTGCGTCGGATTGCTGATTCCAATGGCCGCAAGTGTGGTAGGCAAGCCGATTTGCTTGCAAAAGGTGATGATGCTTTCCACCTCTTCGCATGGCGCATTTTCCAGAATCAGATGCACCAGGGTTCCGAAGGCGACCTTTTCTCCGTGTAACGCATGGTGGCTTTCCGAAAGAACGGTAAAACCGTTGTGTACAGCATGGGCGGCGGCCAGGCCGCCGCTTTCAAAGCCGATACCGCTCAAATAGGTGTTGGCCTCCACCACATTTTCAAGGGCTGTGGAACCGGCCTTGTTTTCAGCGGACAGTTTGGCGAGATAGCCGTTGCTCAGCAAGGTGTCCAGGCAGGCCTTGCCAATGCTCAGCGCAGTAACTGAGCATTGGCCCCCGGCAATGCTGGTTGCCCCTGACCGCATGCAAGCGCGGGCTTCATAATAGGTCGCCAACGCATCACCGATTCCTGCAACCAGCAGGCGCACCGGCGCTTCCGCTACAACCTGGGTGTCTACAAGCACCACATCCGGGTTGTTTTTCAGAATCAAATATTCTTCAAAGGCACCGGATTCGGTATAAATTACCGAAAGGGCACTGCACGGAGCATCTGATGACGCGGCAGTGGGAATGATAACCACCGGCAGTTGCAGATAATGGGCTACGGCTTTTGCCGTATCCAGCGTCTTTCCACCGCCGATGCCCATGATTACATCGAACCCGCCGGTTTTTACAGCTTCCATGACTCGGTTAATTTCTTTTTTGCAGCATTCGCCTGAAAAACTTTCCAACTGTATCTTGAACCCGCCATCAACAGACGTGAAGCTTGATTCAATGGTTCCCCTGTATTTTGCCAGGGCAGATGGTCCAACTACAGCGTAAGCCCCTTGAGTGCCAAGCATGGACACAATACCATGCAGGTCTTCCAACAGATGGGGGCCTTGGATATATTTGCTCGGCGAGTAAATGACACGTTTCATAAGAAACTCCTGCTTTATGAGTGTGCATGCAAAGTTGCATCAATGTAATAAAAGCAAAAAATGGACCAATTAGAATGCCGTTCGCGGTGAACACAATCCAGAAAACTGAGGTTACACTTTTGTAACTACTGGTGTAGATAGCCTACATATAGGTAGGTTGCTCAGACGTTTGTTTTTGCTTGCATCTGATTATTATTCAATAATTGCTGCGTGTTGAACTTATGGCACCATTCTTGCCTTTCAACAGAAAATAGAGCGAGCCCTTTTGAACAACAATACAGGCTCCGCGCTTTTCTCGTTAAACAACAAGGGAGGAACAATGAGTAGCGCTGCGGATGTTGGATTTATGATCGTGTGTTCGGGCCTGGTAATGCTTATGGTGCCCGGCTTAGCTTTATTCTACGGAGGGCTTGTGCAAAAGCGCAATGTACTCTCCACAACCATGCACAGCTTCTTCATGCTTGGCCTGGCAAGTCTTTTTTGGGCTGTAATCGGCTATTCGCTGGCTTTCGGTGGTGACGTTCTTGGAATGGGGCTTATCGGAAATTTGGATTACTTCATGCTGAGTAATGTCGGCATGAGTAATAACGGGCCGGTAGACAATCTGCCTCATGTTCTGTTCATGATTTTCCAATGCATGTTTGCGGCATTGACCCCCGCGCTGATTTCCGGAGCCTATGCGGAACGCATTCGCTTTCCGGCCATGGCCCTATTTTCTTTATTGTGGTTGCTCTTCGTTTATTCGCCCCTGGCCCATTGGGTTTGGGGAGGAGGGTGGCTGGGCAAACTGGGAGCTCTTGATTTTGCCGGTGGTGCCGTGGTGCATATGAGTTCCGGGGCGGCAGCTCTGGCGGCGGCGCAGGCATTGGGTCCACGAAAATCTTTGAGTGAAGGCGGTGCGGGGAGTGCTCCACACAACTTGCCCATGACCATTTTTGGTGCAGGCCTGCTCTGGTTCGGCTGGTTCGGGTTCAACGCGGGAAGTGCCACAGCCGCATCCGCATTGGCTGCAAACGCTCTGGTGACCACACAGCTTGCTGCGGCAACAGGTATTTTGGGATGGTTGCTGGTTGAAGCAAGGCACAGCGGAAAGCCCACAACATTAGGAGCGGCATCGGGCGCTTTGGCAGGTCTGGTGGCAATTACTCCGGCGGCGGGATTTGTCAGCCCATGCCCGGCCATGCTTATCGGTTTTGTGGGAGGTGTGGTCTGCTATGGTGGAATTTTGCTGAAAAGGCGATTTCATTATGACGATGCGCTGGATGTTGTCGGTATTCATGGCATTGGCGGCACATGGGGCGCTTTGGCAACCGGGCTTTTTGCCAGTGCGGCCATCAATGGAGCCAACGGCCTTTTTTACGGAGATTCCAGGCAGTTTGTTGTGCAAGTTATCTCCATAGTGGCAACCTGGGTGTTTGCGTACACCGTCAGTCGATTGATTCTGTTTCTGGTGAGCAAAATTACCCCTTTGCGCTGCACGGATAGAGATGAACTTATGGGACTTGATATCAGCGAGCATAACGAACGCGGCTACAACCTGTAGGCAGGTCGGCCAAGTCAAAGAGGGAGAATACATAATGAGAAAGTTGGAATTGGTAATTCGCCATTCTCAAGTAACGGCGGTGAAAGACGCATTGGTTCTTTTGGGAATTCACGGCATGAGCATGGTGGACATAAAAGGTTTCGGACGTCAGGGTGGGCACAGAGAAGTCTACAGGGGCAAGGAAGTTGTCATAGAGTTTGTGCCTAAAGTAAAACTTGAAGTAGTGATGGAAGCGCAAATGGTCGAAGAGGCTATTGCCGCAGTCCGTAAGGCCGCTTGCACCGGTGAAGTAGGGGATGGAAAGATATTTGTACTCCCGGTTGAGGAAGTGGTGCGCATTCGTACCGGGGAGCGCGGACGGGAAGCGATATAGATGCCATGGACAAAACCTTGGGGTTTGCTGTTTTTCTGCGAGAAAGGCCTTTCTTTGGCAAACCCCAAGGTTCGGCGCTGAAGGCAAATTTCTACTGAGTACGCGTAAGCTGTCAGTAGCAGCAATTATAGGTGTCCTTGATTCATACCCTGAAAGCGATATGAAAAAAGTATTTGCAACTTACGGAAAACAGTCATGAGATGTGCTTTATTACAGCTGAATGCCAAAGTCGGAGATGTTTCTGCCAACGCCGAAGCCATTATCAGGGCTGCGCAAGAGGCGGCTGACCGAGGAGCTCACCTTTGTATCACGCCCGAGCTGGCTTTGACAGGGTATCCCCCTCTTGATTTGTTGCTATACCCGGCATTTATCGAGGAGGTTGAGTCTGCCGTGCAAGGTATTGCAAATGCTCTTGACGAGGTGGGGGTCGCGCTTGTGTTGGGTGCTCCCGGTCGTAGTAATGATAACTCGCGCAATACCCTGCATAATTTGGCCCTGTTTTTATATGAGGGACGTATTCAACACCGATATGCTAAAATGCTCTTGCCAACCTACGATGTGTTTGATGAATCGCGCTATTTTGCGCCAGGTTCGCAGCCCTGTCTTGTGAAATATATGGGACAGCAGATCGCCCTGACGGTATGCGAGGACATATGGAGTGACAGCGCGTTCAATGTATCCAGATCGTATATGGCAGCGTTATTGGATGAATGCCCTCCCTTCGACATACTGATAAATCTGTCTGCATCGCCTTTTGTCGCTGGTAAACAGGCGTTACGGCTGGAGCTTGTGACATCCTTGGCAAAACGCTATCGAGCGCATACCTTGTATGTAAATGCAGTGGGGGGCAATGATGAGTTGATTTTTGATGGACGCAGTTTTTATGCCAGGCCCAATGGAGTGATCTCTGGCCGTGCTTTACCGTTTGAGGAAGATAGTCTTCTTGTAGACATACAATCATTCAGCTTTCAATCTTCAGAGCTCACTCCTGATGTGACCGGCTTTGAAGCAGAGGTTTGGCAAGCGTTGGTCCTTGGCGTGCGCGATTATTGTCGCAAGAATGCAATTCCCCGGGCCGGGTTGGGGCTTTCCGGCGGTATTGATTCCGCTCTGGTGGCAACCATTGCTTGTGAAGCTCTTGGGGCGGAAAATGTATTGGGCTATTTACTACCTTCCCCATTCTCCAGCACTCACAGTTTGGTGGATGCACAAAAACTGGCTGCAAATTTGGGTTTACAAACCAAGGTACTCTCTATCGAACCAGGTATGGTGGCCTTTGAAGCCATGTTGGCGGGGTGTTTCGCAGGTGAAAAACTGATGTGACAGAAGAAAATATTCAAGCCAGACTTCGGGGAAGTATATTGATGGCCCTGTCCAACAAACTGCAATTCTTGCTTTTGGCTACTGGGAACAAGTCCGAGCTTTCGGTTGGTTACTGCACAATCTATGGTGATATGTGTGGTGGGCTGAGTGTTATTGGTGACCTGTATAAAACGGAGGTATATCAACTTTGTCGCTGGCTGAATGCCACCAAAGGCATGATTATTCCCCAAAATATCCTGACCAAGGCACCTTCGGCGGAGTTGAGGCAGGATCAAACAGACCAGGATACCTTGCCGCCCTATGACGTGCTGGACGCCATACTGGTTGCCATACTGGAAAAGCGAAAAACCTGTTCAGAGCTTGTGGCACAAGGATATGGCCATGAGGTTGTGCGTCAGGTGGCTGTTTTGCTGAGCGAATCAGAATTCAAACGAAAGCAGGCTGCCCCAGTACTCAAAATTTCGAGGCAGGCTTTCGGTATAGGCTGGCGCATGCCTATTGCTTGCCGGCAAGCCGTTATGGTGTAGGCGGCGTTGTGGCAATTTTTTGTTCCAGCCTGTCTGTAGCTCTCAGGTAATCCTCAATGATGTGGTCAGCGGAAAAGCCCAACGTCTTCCGTGTACAGGGTGCGTTCAGACGGGCCTGACGGCGGGAAGGCCGAGCTTGTTCGCTCGGCAATTCAGCAGTACCGGGAGATTGCCAAAAAGCAGTTGCTGGAAGAATACCCGGAGTTGCGCGAATATGCGAAGCAGAAGAAGGCGGGTAAGCCGGGGAGGTGGGCGTTTTAAGGATGAAGTAAGCAGATGTGGGGGCTCCGTTTTCCGAAAGGGAGGCGGGCCTTCTTTTTTGCCTGGCGTCCCATGATTGCCTGCCCCCATGAAATGCCCTATAAAGGCTGCGGGGCGATCCTCTGAGTCTCTGACAAGGAGGTGGTGCCTATGGAGCAGTTCCTGCTTAACATCCTTGCTGCCATTGTGGCTGGCTTGGTTGTGGCCCTTATTAGTCGCAAGATGAAATAAGGTTGCCCCGGTAGGAGTTGCGATCCATACCGGGGCGTGAAACCTGTAACCGCTACAGGGGGATTGCCCCAGGGGCGGGAGTGTTGACGCACTTTCGCCCCACCACTTTTAAGATAACCGCGTTATGCTGGTTTGGCAAGGTCAGAATCCAGTATGGCCCGTTGCCCACGAAACTCAACAATGCGATGCACAACGGTTTCCAGGGTTAATCCCTCATCATTTGTCATGATGGGGTTCCTCGGACAACCATACTTGACCCC
>JAJDIC010000025.1 GCA_030266525.1 Desulfovibrio sp. OttesenSCG-928-G15
GAGAATATTGTTCTGAACCGCGAGTCGCTTGTTTATAACCCATTGGTGGAAGCCTTTGGGGACAGGCTGAAAACACTGGACCGCGCCAGTATGAGCGCCCGCGCCGCAAAGGCCATAGGCAAGCTGAACGTTGACATGGACACGCACACCCTGATGTCCGAGCTGCCGGTTGGGCACAAGCAATTTACTGAAATTGCAAGAGAAATTGACAAAGAAGGCACCCGCCTTCTGGTGCTGGACGAGCCGACCGCCGTCTTGACCGAGAATGAAGCCGAAATCCTGCTCAAGTCCATGCGCCGCCTGGCGGACATGGGCATCGCCATCATTTTCATTACCCACCGCCTGAATGAAATCATGAATGTCTGCGACGATATCGTCGTACTTCGGGATGGGGAGGTGGTTATGCAAAAAACGCCTTCCACCACGTCTGTGCGCGAAATTACCAGCGCCATGGTCGGGCGGCATGTGGATACGAACCGGGCGGACTCTGATACGCAGCGCGAATTCACAAGCCCCCTTCTGGAAGTGAACAGACTGTGGGTGGATATGCCCGGTGAAACGGTGCGTGACGTAAGCTTTTCGGTGTTTGAGGGCGAAATTTTCGGTATCGGCGGCATGGCAGGTCAGGGCAAGCTCGGCATTCCCAACGGTATTATGGGCCTGCATGCGGCAGGAGGCACAGTACGCTTTCAGGGAGAAGACCTGCCGCTTAACCGCCCCGCCGCGCCCCTTTTGCGCGGAATAAGCGCCGTGTATGAAGACAGGCGCGGCATCGGCCTTTTGCTGGAAGAGTCTATTGCCTGGAATATTGTTTTCGCCTCTTTGCAGAACCAGGACAAGTTCATGAAGCCCCTGCTCGGTGGCCTGGTCCGGATAAGAGACACCAAAGCCATTCTGGAAACCGCCGCCAAATACGTGCACGATCTGGAAATCAAGTGTGTCAGCGAAAAACAGCCGGTGCAGGAACTTTCCGGCGGCAACCAGCAAAAAGTTTGCCTGGCCAAGGCCTTTGAAACCCACCCAAAACTGCTCTTCGTATCAGAACCGACCCGCGGCATTGATGTGGGCGCTAAAAAAGTGGTTCTGGACACGCTGAAAAAATGCAACCGGGAATTCGGCATGACCATTGTGATGATTTCATCGGAACTGGAAGAACTGCGCTCCATTTGCGACCGAATAGCCATTATCGACAAGGGCAAAATCGCAGGTATCCGTCCGGCCACAGATACTTCGGAAGATTTCGGCTACCTGCTTATCGGTGCCGGGCCTGAAAGCGTGGAGGCGGCAACTGTATGAAGCTACACCTGCGCAGATTTATCGAAGAAGCAGGCTGGCCGCGCCTTTTGATCGGCTGCTTCCTTATCCTGCTGTTCATCATGGCCCCTTTTGTCGGCGTGCGTATTGACGCTTCCATCAACGACACCCTGGTCCGCTTCGGCATGAACGGAATTATGGTGCTGGCCATGGTACCCATGATCCAGTCCGGCTGCGGGCTGAACTTCGGCCTGCCGCTCGGTATTATTGCCGGTCTTCTGGGGGCCGTCACCAGTGTGGAATTCGGCCTGACCGGTCTGCCCGGCATTCTGGCCGCGATGGGCATGGCTATTCCCATTGCCTGCGTTCTCGGCCTGGGCTACGGCCTGCTGCTGAACAGGGTCAAGGGCGAGGAAATGGTCATTGCCACCTATGTCGGTTTTTCCTCCGTGGCCTTCATGTGCATCATGTGGCTCATATTGCCCTACAAAAGCTCCAACATGGTCTGGGGCTATGAGGGGGTGGGGCTTCGCACCACTATTTCCATAGGCGATTTCTGGCACAACGCCATAGGCGACATCGCCTCCATCAACGTGGGCAACTTCTTTCCCGGCGCGGACATGCTTACCATACATACAGGCATGTTTCTGTTCTTTTTCTTTATCTGCTGGCTGATGTGGCTGTTCATGCGTACAAAAACAGGCACGGCCATGACCACTGTCGGCTCAAACCCCGAATTCGCCAAAGCCAACGGCGTAAACATTAACCGGGCGCGTACGGTTTCGGTTGTGCTTTCCACAGTGCTCGGAGCCATCGGCATTATCATGTATGAACAGAGCTTCGGCTTCATCCAGTTATACATGGGGCCGTTTTACATGGCTTTTCCGGCTGTCGCGGCCATTCTCATCGGCGGAGCTTCCGTAAAAAAAGCCGGTATCATCAACGTTATTGTCGGCACCTTTCTGTTCCAGGGCATACTGACCATGACCCCTTCGGTAATCAACAGCATGCTGCAAACCGATATGTCCGAGGTCATCCGTATTATTGTATCCAATGGAATGATTTTGTACGCCCTTACCAGGGTCAGCAAGGTGAAGTCATGAGCAACAGCGTGGGACCCAAAAACATCAAAACGTTCCTGATCAACAATGCCGTGCCGATTGTTTTTCTGACAATCAGCGTCATTGCCATTCCCTTGTCCGGATTTTCCATTGCCTACCTTCTTCAGGAAATGCTTATCCGCCTCTCGCGCAACGCCTTTCTTGTTCTTTCATTGCTTGTGCCAATCATGGCGGGCATGGGACTGAACTTTGGCATGGTGCTTGGGGCCATGGCCGGGCAGATCGGCCTTATCCTGATTAGCGACTGGCACGTTGCCGGTCTTTACGGCCTGGGGCTGGCGGCCATTATTTCCATTCCGCTGTCCGTCCTGTTCGGCTGGCTGTGCGGAACGGTTTTGAACAAGGCTCTCGGCCGGGAAATGGTCACAGCCTATATTCTGGGCTTTTTCATGAACGGAGTGTACCAGCTTTTTGTGCTCTACGGCTTTGGCAGCGTCATTCCCGTGCACAGCCCGGAGCTTGTTCTCTCACGCGGGTACGGCATTCGTAACGTAACCAACCTGGACGCCGTGCGGCGCAGCATGGACGATATGTTTTCCCTGCAATTCAGCTTCGGCGATGCTGCGTTTTCCATTCCTGTACTGACCTTTATCGTTATTGCCGCCTTTTGCCTGTTCATCGTCTGGTTTCGCAAAACCAAACTCGGTCAGGACATGCGGGCCGTCGGGGAAGATATGGTAGTGGCGAGGTCGGCCGGTATCGCGGTGATGCGCACCAGGGTCATCGCAATCATCATTTCCACGGTTCTGGCCGGTTTCGGGCAGATTATCTTCCTGCAAAACGTGGGCACCCTGAATACCTACAACAGCCACGAGCAGACTGGCATTTACGCAATAGCTTCCCTTCTGGTGGGTGGGGCCACTGTGGCCAGGGCTTCCATTTTGAACGTCTTTGCCGGGGTTTGCCTGTTTCACCTGATGTTTGTGGTTTCTCCCATGGCCGGTAAAAATCTGGCCGGTGACGCACAGGTGGGAGAATATTTCCGGGTGTTCGTGTCTTACGGGGTTATCGCCCTCGCCCTGGTACTGCACGCCTGGCGGCGCTATTCCGAAAGGGAGCGAGCGCGCGCGGACCTTCGCGGCAACACGGAAGGGGGCGCAGCATGAGCCGCAAACAACTGCTGGTAGACAGCGTTCTGGTATGTATTCTGATTCTGGCCGGTTTGTTCTGTTACCGTGGGGGCAAGTCCTATGACATCTTGCTGGAAAACCTGCCCTTTGAACTGAACGCGGAAAAGCATCCCGCCCTGGAAGCGGCTTACGCCTATGTGGACAACGGCAAACAGATCTTCATGCTGGACGGCGACAGAACCATGGCCAGCGGCCTGGGCATGAAACACGTCCTGAAAATTGAACTTCTTGACCCAGAAGACAAGGTTATTGAAACAAGGGAAATCCCTTTTTCCATTGAAGACCTGGGGGACAAACCTTCCCTGAATGTTGCCAAAGCCTTTCTGGAAGCAGGAGCAAAAGAATAGCGTACGGTGTTTTTTACTCCGTCCGGCCTTGTTGTTACGCTGTTTTTGCTATGATTTTTGTTTAACCAGTACTTCCTGGGCTTACCGGGCAGGGGAATTGCCTGCCTGAATGCCGTACTGCTGCATTTTGCGGTATAACGTTGGTCGGCTGATGCCCAGTGTTTTCGCTGCGGCGCTGATATTCGGGCTTTTTGCCACAACCTGTTCAATGTGACGCAATTCCATTGTGTGCAAGCGCTCGTCCGGCCTGGTTCGCAGTATATCCAAAACCTCCGGCTCGACTGGTTCAATCGCGCCCCCCGGACCTCCCGGCTCGATCAGGTCCAGATCCGCAGCCCGAATCTGCCCGTTTGCGGCCAGCACCACAGACCGCTCCACCCTGTTTTCGAGCTGGCGCACATTGCCAGGCCATTCGTAAGCCAGAAGCGCGGCCTTTGCCGGCTGAGAAAAACCAAGCCCGACCTTGCCGAGAACAGCCGAATAGCGCGACAGGAATGCCTCGGCCAATAAAAGGACATCTTGTCCGCGCTTGCGAAGTGGCGGCACCTCCACTGAAATGGTACTGATCCGGTAATACAGGTCTTCCCGGAACCTTCTTGCTGCAATAGCCTCCTTGAGGTCGGCGTTTGTCGCTGTAATGATACGCAAATCCAGGCGAATGGTGCGTGAAGACCCCAAGCGCTGTATTTCCCCTGATTGCAGGGTTCTGAGCATCTTTACCTGCATGTCAAAAGGCATGTCGCCTATTTCATCCAGAAAAAGAGTACCCTGGTGCGCCAGCTCCAGTTTGCCCGGCCTGCCTCCCTTTTGCCCGCCGGTAAAAGCCCCGGGTTCATAGCCGAACAGTTCACTTTCCAGAAGTTCCCTGGGAATGGCCCCGCAGTTGATGACCACAAAGGGTTTGCTGGCCCTCGGGCTTGCATTGTGAATGGCCTGTGCAAAAAGCTCCTTGCCTGTGCCTGTTTCGCCAAGCAGCAATACGGGCGAAGGACTAATCGCAGCCGCGCGGGCGATTTCCAGAGTTTTCCTGATTGCCGCGCTTTTGCCAATTATTGAGTCAAAGGTAAAAGCGGCAACACCCCCGGCCATGGCGTTAACGAGCTTGAGGGCGCGGTTTTGCTCCATCATGGAAAAAAGCCCGCCAACCACAACACCGTTTTGCGAAAGCGGGTCAAGCGACGCGACATGCTCCCTTTCTTGCCCGGAACCGGCGAAAACCACTTCCCTGTCCGCAAAGCTTTTGCCGCGCCGGACAAAGGCCTTAACCGAGAAAGGCGAGGCAATAACGCTGTCAATGTCCCGGCCCTTATGGCTTTCGCTAAGCCCGGCAAGCTTCTTTGCCCGCGAATTGAAACGCACGATATTCCCCTGCTTGTCCAGGGTAATTATGCCCCGCCTGTCAGATTCGACAAGCGCGTTCAGATATTGGCCGTACATATCCAGTTCGCGCGTCCGTTCCATAGCCTGTATTTGCAGACGAATGGCCTCCGCTGCCTGAATCAGCATGCCGATGGTGTGCAGGTGCACTTTTTCTGCAAACCCGCTGAGAGAAATGACACAGCGCAACACCCCGAGGTGGTCGAAAACCGGTACTGCGGAATTGGTTATGTGTTGGGCGCTGATGCTGTACATCTGATGCCCCTGCATATGAATAGGTATTTTCGTATGCAGGGCAAGACCAATAGCGCAGGTCCCCACATCTCTTTCCTGCCAGCGGTATCCGGGCAGGCACTTACGTTTTTCATACTGTGCGCGAATGGGCCCTTCGCCAAGAACCCGCAGCACATAGCCTTCCGCATCGGCAATGGCGCTGCAAAAGCTGCTGTCCTCAAGAATATGGCGCAAGGTGTTTACCTGTGCGGTCACAATTTCCAACAAGGGGGCATTTTGCTGGATCCTCCGGCGCAAATCGGCGTCCGAGAGACGCGTTTCTTCCGGTGAATACTCCAGCGAGCGGGGCACACCATATTCTCGAGAGCGCCTGAAGGACTCGCGTATTGCCTCATCCCACCGATGGGGGACATCATTGGCGCTTGTGTCAGTATTTTGCGGCTCTGCCATGGCAACGCTCCTCCCAGCATCCTGCTGCATCCTTTATCCGGACTCGCCTCACGCGATCCAGCGTGTAATATATTTTTACATGTAACAATATGCAACACTTTTTCTCCTCATATAAAAGCCCAATAAATACACGGATAAACATTCCCCGTTGGGGTAACGTTGGAACTACTGTGTAATATTATATTACACAAAGGATATGCCCCCCTTTCCGCACTACACATAACCAACTGTCATAGCTACATAAATATATTTATGGCCCACTTTTTTCATAATACCAAGCGCTGTATGCACGCATTACTCCCGGAGTTTTGACATGACCCGTAAAGAGCATTCTCTCGTAGACATGGCAACATCGTGTATCCTGTTCTTTGGCAGTTGCTATTTCTTTGTGAAAATGGACGAGTTTATCGACCAGGGGCTTCCAGCTGCTGTCGATCCGCTTATATTTCCAAAATTCATCATTCTTATTCTCGTTCTTTTCTCCGCCGCATATCTCGCTCAAACCGCCTACGGCATGTACACGATGTATAAAGCCCACGCTGACATGAACGCCGAAGCCATGGCCTATACGGATGCTGATCAGGACGAACATGAAGAACAGGGCAAGTCCTTCTATCTGTATATCGCAATACTCTTTATATATTACGCTGCATTCGACACCCTCGGTTTTCTTGTTGCCACCCCGCCGGTCATGCTGGCCGTGGCCTGGCTTCTTGGCGCAAGGCGCATCACCTTTCCCTTTCTTGGATTTGCGGTTTTTTCCATTGTCGTTGAACAGGCATTTCTACGGGCCATGAAAATGCCGCTCCCCAGCGGACTTCTCGGTTTTTAAGGTGGACTTCATGAATGATTCCATGATCATAAGCGGCCTTTTGTCGGCAGTGGCCCCCGGACCTATCCTCGGCATCGCGGGGGGGGTTATTGTAGGTATTCTCTTTGGCGCGATTCCGGGTATTTCCGGCATCATGGGCATAGCCCTTCTTCTGCCGCTCACCTTCTATCTTGACCCGATAATCGGCATTCCCATGCTGCTCGGCATATATAAGGCAGGCATTTTTGGCGGGTCCATTTCCGCGATCCTTTTGAATACACCGGGAGCGCCTCCAGCCGTCTGTACGGCCATGGAAGGCTACCCCATGACGCGCCACGGCAAGGCAGGCAAAGCCCTGCACACCGCCCTTAGCGCATCGGTTTTCGGCGATACCTTCAGCAACCTGCTGCTCATCTTCATTGCCGCCCCGCTTGCCATGCTGGCCCTGAACATCGGCCCGGCAGAACAGTTCTGCCTTATCGTGCTGGCGCTTACCGTTGTGGGCACCATTTCCGGCCCGTCACTGATCAAGGGTATCATCTGCGCGGCGCTCGGCATCATGATTTCAACCATAGGCTTTTCCGAAACCACCGGCGCTGCCCGCTTCACCTTCGGGTCCGAATATCTTGTCACAGGAGTGTCGCTTATTCCGATGGTCATCGGCCTGCTTTGCCTGCCGGAAGTCATTCACCAGGTTGGCCTTGGCGCAAAAAAACACATGCAGTACGTGTTTACCCTGTCCAAAAACCCCGAAGACAACCGCATGACCCTCAAGGAATTCATTCAGTGCCTGCCCATACTGCTGCGCTCTTCCGCCATTGGTTCCGTTCTCGGCGCACTGCCCGGTATCGGCGCTTCCCCTGCCGCCTTCATGGCCTATTCGGAAGCGCGCAGAACGAGCAAGATGCCTGAGAAGTTTGGCCACGGCGCCATTGAAGGACTGGCCGCACCGGAAGCAGCCAACAACGCCACCACCGGTGCCGCCATGATTCCCATGCTTACCCTTGGCATACCCGGCGACGATGTGACCGCCGTGTTGCTGGGCGCTTTTGTCATCCAGGGCATTACCCCCGGCCCGACCATTTTTCAGGAGCACGGGCATATGGTGTACGGCATATACGGCGGGCTGCTGATCTGCGATGTGCTGCTCTATTACATTGCCAAATTCGGCTTCCCGGCCTGGATTCGCCTTGCCCAGCTGCCCAAATGGATGATTTTCTCCGCCGTCACCGTTTTCTGCTTTGTCGGTGCTTATTCCATCAACCAGAGCATGTTCGACATTCTTTGCCTCATCCTGTTCGGGGTTTTGGGCTACTTCATTAGAAAATACGGTTTCAGCGCGGGTGCCATGATTATCGGCTTTATTCTCGGTCCCCTGTGGGAGAGGGCTTTTGATCAGGCCATGGTTCTTTCTGACGGCAGCCTCTTCATTTTCATTGAACGGCCCATCGCCGGAATCCTGCTGGCGCTGTCGCTCCTTTCAGGAATCGGAATTGCCATCAGCCGCGCACGTCTCAAGAAACGTATGCTGCTTTCGCCGCAAACCGGGGAAAGCGCATCCTGATACATTCGCGGTGCTCCCTTGCCGCATACAACTGTCGTCACGTCGTACCTTCGACTGACATGAGCATCACAACTTGAAAGGAGTAGTTTATGTCCAGAAAGAACAGAGTACTGGCCCTGTTACTCAGCGTATGCATGCTTGCGGTATCTGCCTTTTCCGCCCATGCAGCCGAATGGCCGGAAAAACCCATAACCGTAGTAGTTCCCTACTCGGCCGGGGGTGATGGAGACCTTTCCGCCCGCCTTTGGGCGGAGTATGCGGAAAAACTCCTTGGTCAAACGGTTCTTGTGGTCAACAAGACCGGGGGCGGGGGCGTCACCGGCACAAGTTTTGCCGCTGCCGCAAAACCGGACGGCTATACATTGTTTCTCGCCCAGGCCGGACCGGTTCTGCTTACTCCCAACGTTGCCAAAACCACCTATTCCTTTGACAGCTTCGAGTACATCTCTCGAATGAGCGTTGGCAACTGCGCCCTTTTTGTGAACGCCAAGGAATCGTGGAACACGCTTGGCGAATTCATTGAAGCTGCCAAGGCCGAACCGAACAAATACAGCTTTGCCAGCCCCGGTGCCACTTCCTGGCTCTCTTTCGCCATGCGCGAGTTCATCAAAAAATCCGGCATTCCGGTCAAGCATGTCGAATTTCAGGGAGCAGCCCCGGCAGCTACCGCCGTTTTGGGCGGCCACACCACATTCAGCTTTGCCTTTCCACAAAACTATCTTCCCCAGACCAAGGCCGGACAATTCAAAGTGCTGGCTATCGGTGAAAAGTCCGAGCAGCTGCCTGACGCCAAAACCTTTGAAGAACAAGGCTTTCCCGGCAGCTATTATGGCTGGGCAGGCATAGCCGCCCCCAAGGGTGTCGCGCCAGAAATCAAGGCAAAACTGGCCAAGGCTACAGCGGACATGGTGAAAGATCCGTCCTTTATCGAAAAGGCCAACAACATCAACGCCACCCCTTCCTATCTTGACGAAGCGGCCTGGATGCCGGTGTTGCAAGAGCAAAACACATCCCTTGCGGAACTGCTCAAGGGCCTCGAACTCAACAAGAAATAGGTTGACAACATGAGCGGCATCACACGTCACGGTCTTCGCCCCTTCGGGCCGCCAATAGCCACTGCAGTAGAAGCTGACGGATGGCTGCATGTATGCGGTCAGGTGCCAAGAGACCCGGAGAACAATAACGAGCTTGCCACGGGCAGCATAACTGTCCAGGCGGAAGTCACCTTCAAAAACCTCATCCGTGTGCTGGAATCCGCAGGATACAGCCTGGCCGACGTTGTCAAAATCAACATCTGGCTGGATGACGCCCGCGATTTTGCCGACTTCAACAAGGTATATACCCGGTATTTCGCTCCGGAACATGCCCCGGCCAGAGTCTGCGTCGTGTCTTCCATGGTGGTGGACTGTAAAGTGGAAATGGACTGTATCGCTTACAAAAAACCGTCAGGGAAGTAGCCACCGCGTATCCCCTGAATACGCGTGGCGAATTCCGCCCGACAAAGCGCGCCCCACCTTCATGGTGCAGGGAGCTCTGCTTAAAAAAAGCATGAATACTCCTACGGTTAGAGCGACTTCCTGCTCCAGACCGTGGGGCGCGTTCCACAAAAAGGATTTTGCAGCATGACTCACGGTTGTACTTCCCACAGCCAGGACTTTCTTGTGATTGGTGGCGGTATTGTCGGCGCTTCTATTGCCTATGGAATACAGCGACTCGGCTTCAAGACTGCCCTTGTGGACACCGCCCCGGGGCAAACAGGTGCCGACAAGGCTTCACGCGGTAACATGGGCCTTATCTGGTGCCAGTCCAAATTTGCCCACTTTCCCAAATACGCCCGTTGGGGGTTTACCGCATCAAGCGCCTATGCCCCTTTTGTGAGTGATGTGGAAGAGTTTTCCGGAATAAACACCCATTACAGCCCCAGCGGCGGCCTTATTCCCTGCCTGGGGGAAAAGGATTTTTCTTCTCGCGAGCAATACCTTGGCGCATTACGAAAGAGCGTGGGGGCAGACTACCCGGCCCGCATGATCTTGCGTGATGAACTACAGAGCAAGCTGCCGCGCGTGCCCTTTGGCCCGGAAGTATGCGGCGCGGTGTGGTGCGACCGGGACGGATTCATCGAACCGCTGCAACTCTTGTATGCAGTACGCAAAGCCTTTGTGAACCTTGGCGGGCAATGGCATTCGGAAAGCCCCATATTTTCTGTACGGCAGGAAGGTGCGGGGTACAAAGCACTTGGCCCCGGCGGCAGCTACAGTGCAGCAAAAATTATTCTTGCCGCGGGCTTGTCCAACAAAAAGCTTTGTAGCGAGCTCGGCCTTACGCTGCCTATTTTTGCCGACCGCAGCCAGGTAATGCTCACCGAACGCATAGACGACATCCTGCCCATACCGATACTTGGCATAACCCGCACACCGGGCGGCACGGTAATGATTGGCTTCAAACACGAACGGGCCGGTTCCGACTCCAGTATTGCGCCGGATATCGTCATTGAGGAAGGCAAATGGGCGCTCAGGGTCTGGCCCGAGCTCGGTAAACTGCGCATTATCCGCACCTGGAGCGGCCTTCGCGTCATGCCGGAAGACGGCCAGCCCATATATGACACCGTGCCGGGCCACCCGAAGGTCTTTATCGTCAACGCGCATAGCGCTGTCACCCTGGCCCCGCTGCATGCAAGCATTTTGCCGCAATGGATAACCGGAGATTCCGCGCTTCCCGAAGACGCCCTGTCCTTTTCTCTTGCACGCTTTAACCCCCAAGCCCAGGAGCAGGCATGTTAAGCCCCGCCTGTGAAAACGACTCTTTTGTAACCCTGACCATTGACGGTCAAAGCGTTACCGTACCGGCCGGAATCAGTGTGGCTGCTGCAATTTTGGGCACAGACCGGCACCAGTGCTTTTGCACCAATACGCCTGATGCGCCACGCAATGCAGAGCCACGCGCACCCTATTGCCTGATGGGAGTCTGCTTTGACTGCCGGGCGGAAATAGACGGCCAGCCAGACAGGCAAAGCTGCCTCGTGCCGGTGGCCGAAGGAATGACCGTTCGCCGGATGCAAGCCGGAGGCTGTCGGCATGAAGAATAAGCAATGGGATCTTTGCATTATCGGTGCAGGTCCTGCCGGTATGGAAGCTGCCCTGAGCGCAGCGTCATGCGGGCTGGAAGTAGCCCTTCTGGACGAGCACGAAACAGCGGGCGGCCATATTTACAAAGGCCTGCAAAGCCGCTTCGCCGACCAGCACATGGACGCCGAGGCAAAACAGAGGGGGCTTGATTCCCTGGCCCGCCTTGCAGCCGGCGGGGTGCACCACTTTTCCGGCCACACCGTCTGGTTTGCCTCCGGGCAAAAGCTCATCGCCAGCCATGCCGGGCATTCACAGACCTTTCGCACAAGAACGCTTATCGTGGCCAATGGAGCCATGGAACGCCCTGTTCCCTTTCCCGGCTGGACACTGCCCGGCGTCATGAGCGCTGGCGGGGCCGACTTGCTGTGGCGAAGCGCCGGGCTGTCTCCCCAGGGACCGGTCGTTATCTCCGGAAACGGTCCCTTGATGCTGCTTGTTGCCGCAAGGCTTGCCGCAGAAGGAGTGCATACCGCTGCACTCATTGACACGGGCGAGATTGTCACCCGCCTTGGCGCCGTGCCGCTGCTGCCCGCCGCCGTGCTGGATATGGCCTACACATGCAAAGGGCTGCGCATGGCCATGGATATTATCAAAAGCCGCATGCCTGTCATACGCGCGTCTTCTTTCAGCGCGACCGGTAACGGACGCCTCGAGCACGTGCATGTGCATACGGCAAAAGGCAAGCGGACCATCCCGGCTTCCACACTTTTGGTACATGAAGGGTTTATTCCGCGCACCCACATATCCCGTCTTTTGCGCTGCGCCCACACCTGGAACCGCGCACAACGCTACTGGCACCCGTATTGCGACAAAACAGGCGCATCAAAAAGTCATGAAAACGTGTTTTTCACTGGCGACGGCTGTTTTGTGCATGGAGCCGATGCAGCCCACGCCAAGGGCAGGCTTACAGGGCTTGCGGCAGCGTATCGCCTAGGCGCTCTTGGTGCTGACGAACTGCAGGAGCGTTCCCGCAAAACGGATGCCGTGCTGACCCGTCTTTTGGTTGCCCGCGCATATGTGAACGCCTTTTTCAAACCAGCGCCGGGAATATATGCCATGCCGGACGAAACGCTTGTCTGCCGTTGTGAAATGATTACCGCCAAAGACATACGCGATGCGGTGCGTGAAGGGTGCACAGACATTAATGACGTAAAAACCCGCTCACGGGCAGGCATGGGCCAGTGCCAGGGCAGAATGTGCGCCATGGCCGTTGCAGAAGTGATGGCCGCGGAATTGCGGCGCAGCCCGAACAGCGTGGGTATGTCCAGTGTGCGCCCGCCCCTTCGGCCCATACCAATGCAAGAGCTTTGCGAGTTTGAAGACTAGACAGGGCCGACACTATCCAGGAGCCATTTCACGGTTCATTATGCAGTAACTTCCAACGCCGGACAGGCGTACCAGCTACCGCCATCGGCGGCGGGAACGAAGCGTAAACCACGTTTTTCGGCAGAGCGTTTTTCATACCATGGGCAACGGACTATGTATGCAACCATTTGTAGATACACGCTATCAAGGTATCACCCCAAGCACTGAACAGGATTTGCCATGAGCTACCAAAGCGGACTGCTATATTACGACACGCCCATCGGCGTTCTCTGCCTTGACTCAGCCATACCAAAACCCCCCGGGCATGTGCGCAACCCCCTGAGCTTTCGCTTTCCCACCGTTTGCCACGTATTGCAGGGCATAGACATTGCCGGGATGCTGTTTTCACCTTCCCCGGACATGCTTGCACCCTTTGTGAGCGGTGCGAAAACCCTGGAAAAGCAAGGCGTCAGGGCGATTGTGGGCAGTTGCGGATTTATGGCTCTTTTTCAGAAAGAGCTGAGCGAAAGCGTTCGCATTCCAATCATCTCATCAAGCCTTGTACAGCTTGGACTAGTCCGGCTGTTGCACGGACCATCCGCCCGTACAGGCGTACTCACGGCCAGCGCCAAAGCTTTGACCAAAGCGCATTTCGCAGCTGTCGGCCAAGAAATGGAAGACTACCCGATCATGGGCATGGACAGCGACCCGTACTTTAGCGCCGTCATTCTGGAACAGACAGAACCGACCATGGTTCTTGAACGGATGGAAGCCTGTATCTGCCGCGCGGCAAAGCAATTTTGCACAGAAAACAGGCTTGATGCCCTGCTTCTCGAATGTACCGACCTTTCCGCTTTTGGTCGGGCAATTCAAAAAGACATCGGCATTCCCGTTTACGACATAAATTCTCTTGTGGAATACACAGCCTTTTCCGTGTGCCGCCCTTCCTATTCCCCAGGAGGGCCGTTTGGGGGCGCGTGGCACACCGCACCCTGATGTATGTGGACTGAAAGTACCTTTTCCTAACCTCTACCTTTTATCACAACAGGACAGTACGCCATGCGAAACAGAGACACCATCATGATTGTCGGCTGCGGAGAACTCGGAGGAATACTTCTGGAATACCTGTGCCGCATTCCTAATATCGGCAACATAGTTGTTGCCGATGTCAATGAAGATGCGGTGCGGCGCAAGGTCAACAGCGCGTTGCACGGGGCTTCATTTCTCGGGCTGTATCCCAATATTACCCACACAACGATAGACCTTTTGAACCAGGAGCAGTCTGCGGCCCTTCTGGCAAAGGTGAACCCCTGTGTCATTTTTAACGGAACCACCTTGCAGTCATGGTGGGTGGTAAACGAGATCCCCCAGGAGCTGAACGCAAAGCTGTATCTGCCGCGCGTGGGGCTTGGCGGCTGGGTGCCCATGCACCTTGCCCTTACAGCCAAGCTCATGCAGGCGGTCAAAGCTTCCGGCATTGACACGCATGTGGTCAACTCATCCTTCCCGGACGTCACCAACGTAGCGCTGGACAAGCTCGGCATGGCCCCTACAATCGGCATTGGCAACGGCTGCCTGCTGCTTCCCTATATCCGCAAGGCCGCATCCGAAATGCTGGGCATTCCGAGTTGCAATATCAATATTGAATTCATTGCCCACCACTATCATTGCTACAACTGGGCGCGTAGCGGTACAGGTACGGAGGCACCGCACTACCTGCAAGTGTATGACGGCACCCGCAACATCACCCAGGAACTTGGGCCGATAAAAGACTTTGTCGCAAAACTGCCGGAAGTAGGGGCCCGTCCCGGCGGACGCGGCGGGCAATATCTTGTTGCCGCTTCCTGCTTGCGCAACGTACTCGATATCTTCTTTGACACCAACGAGTTGGGCATGTCGCCCGCACCTCTTGGACTGGAAGGCGGCTACCCTGTGCGCCTGAGCCGCAAGGGTGCGGAGCTTGCCCTTCCGGGCGGGGTAAGCAAAGAGCAGGCCCGCGCGCTCATGCTTGAAGCCCAGCAGTTTGACGGCATCATGTCCATTGAAGCCAACGGCGACGTGCACCTGACCGATGAGGTCGCCTCCCTGTACAAAAATGAGTTCAAAATAGACTGGTCTGTCGTTACAGTGAAAGACTCGTTTGACCAGGCAGGGGAACTGCGCAGGAAATTCCTGGAATTCTTAGAGCGGCATGGCGTAAACGTGCCGAAATAAACAGCATGCCCGTATCGCTGTTTAATGAAGTTATCGGCCCGATAATGCGCGGGCCGTCCAGCGGGCACACCGCCGCCACATGGCGGATGGGAGCCATGAGCGCCGGACTTGTAAAAAGCCGCATGTGCACAGTGGAATGCCGCTTTCACAAGTCCGGCGCGTATGCAAATGTCTATCGGCAACAAGGCTCGGACACGGCCTTTGCCGCGGGCCTTGCGGGTATTGCCATGACAGACGGGCGTTACCCGCAAGCCCTGGATATTGCGGCAAGGCAGCTGGAATTGACCTTTACCACGCCGGAGTTATCCAACGCCGCTCACCCCAACGAAGTGGAGGTAGTGGTCGCATCAGCCGGGTGCAGGCCGTTATGCTGCCGTTTTCGCTCATTGGGCGGCGGCGTGGTGGAACTGGTTCGCCTGGACGGATTCTCCGTTTCCTGCACAGGCGACTCTCATTCTGTATTCTGCGTGACGGAGAAAGAACATGCGCCCGCGCTTCTTGCTGCCTTGCAAGATGCAGGCGCGACACTTCGGCTGGACGAGCAAAAAGCACAGGTCCTCATACACGCTTCCTTCACCCGCTCCCCGCCAGCCGCCCTGCTCAACGTGGAATCGCTGCCCGCGCCCGTGCAGGAACTGTATACGCTTGCGCCCCTTATGTTCGTACCCCGGATAACCGCCAAAGACCCGTTGCTGGCAAAAATGGAAGCCACGGTGCCGCATGGCACGCTTGCAGAGCTTGCAGCGACGCATGAATGCGAACTGCTTGGCATAACGCGGGCAGAAGCCGATGCGCACCTTGCGAAGTGCATGCGTATCATGCTTGCCGCCTGTACCCCTGTGCGCCAGGACGCCGGGTCAGGCCTGAGGGTGGCAAAACCCCAGGCTGAAATGCTGCTGGCTGCGCTTGACCAGGGCGCGGCCCTTTGCGGCGGGATACACGCCAAAGCAGCTGCCTTGGCTACTGCCGCGGCAGAGAGAAACGCGGCGGGCGGGTTAGTGGTGGCTGCGCCGACAGCAGGTTCCGGGGGAGTACTTCCGGCCATGCTCACAATTTTGAAGGAAGACTTTGGGCTTACCGATGAAGGGCTTGTCAGCGCACTCTGGACAGCCGGGGCCATCGGGGTGGCCATTGCCGAAACCTATACCTTTGCAGGCGGTGTGGGCGGTTGCCAGGTGGAAATTGGCTCGGCCGGGGCAATGGCCGCTGCTGCCCTGGTGGAAACAGCCGTCCTGCGTTCAGGAAAAACCGCTTCACGGGCAAAGGCTCTGAACGCTGCCTCGCTCTTTTTGCAAAACTCCATCGGCCTTGCCTGCGACCCCGTGCAGGGCTTTGTGGAAGTGCCCTGCATAGGCCGCAACGCCGCAGCTATTTCTCAGGCTATGGTGTGCGCCGATCTTGCTTTGGCCGGCTGGACAGGCCCGGTCAGTTTCTCCCATACGCTGCTGGCCCTCAAAGACGCAGGTTCGCGTTTGCCGCCGGAGCTGCGCTGCACCGCGCGCGGCGGGCTGGCCGCGGTTTGCGGCGCCTGCACCTAAGCATGGCCCGCCCTGATTGTGACGCAGCCTGACACCATGCCCCCCCCTTTTTAACGCGACAAAGCGCGAGAAATATTTCTCGCGCTTTGTAAGAGCCGGACACCCGGCACAACCGTTACCGTTGCTTCCTTTCGGACCTGGCGGGGTTGGCGGCGTAACCGCCGCCCGGCTCTTGTGCTGAGCCACAGTATTTAGCCCCGGATATTGGCAAAGTCAAGAAACAAATAAGGCCCGCCTTTGTTGCAGGCAATACGGCTTCTTGCCGTTTTCACGACTGACCGTTACCGCGCTGGTCGTTTTCCGTTTGGCGGCAGCACCCCGCCTCCGGTTACCGCATGTCGCCAGCACGGTGCCCTGCCATTACTTGCCACTACTTGCCATTACTTCCATTATTTGCCCTTATGCGTCCTTCTTGACCACCTCAACGCCGAGGCTATGTAACTCTTCCACAACATGGCCGATGAACTTGGGCATTTTTTCTTTACATACCGGGGTCAGCTCGGCAGACATGGTTTTCCAGTCCGCAGGTTCCATGCCGATAACTACCGCTTCGGGCCGCTTGCCCAGAATATCACAGCGAATAAGCGTGTCTACAAAGTCCACATTGTGTTGGGAATCGTGAAAGCCAAGGCTTTTACGCAGACCGTCGTCCGTCAGGCGGTACACGGTTCCGGGCGCTTCACCCCCAAGCACGGCGTCCAGCACAACAACCACATCGTGGTCCATCAAATGCGCCATCAAGAGGCTGCCCATGGTGCCGCCATCCAATACTGTAAGCGATTCGGGAAAAATGTACTCGGCCTCCATCTGTTTTACAGCGTAAACGCCAAGCCCTTCGTCGGAATACAGTATGTTTCCGACCCCAAGCAGCAGTATTTTCTTCTCTGCCATGCCATCCTCCCTTTTGAGCGGTGCCTTTACAGGTTTCGCCATTGCCGAAACCGCACCCTTTGCGGCTCCCTGTTGCCAATACCAAAAAGCCCGGCGCTTGAACAGGCTTTTCCGGCAGTGGGTGTACCTGCAAATCACCGCCCAGCCTCCCTCCACAGCGCCGTACTGCCGCCCTTCCGCCATTTTTACTCCGTGCGCCTAAGCGTCCACTTCATGTCGGACATGACTTGGAAAACGATGCTACATGCATGTATATTTTTGCAAAAAACCGTCTCCAGCAATGATGCATGTATAAGCAACCGCCACAGCGACCTCTGTATGGTGCAAGGAAATAAAGAAAAACAAAAAAACTCTTCACGCGCACTAATTACCATTGACATTTGCGTACAAAGTTTTATGGTTCCGCCTTTGTGGCAAAAATCCGGTGCCCCCTGACACGCGCCTTTTCCTGTAGAGGATGCGCGTGTATTGTGCTTTTTTCTTTACCAGCGCCTTCCTGCGTCAACCTTTTTACCAGGACTTCTGGAATGAAGCTTATATACAAGATACTGCTACCTGTTACTTTTCTTATTGTGCTACTTGTTGGCGGTTCTGGCTATATTGCATACACCCTTTCGGCTAACAGTCTGGAGCAGGCGGTTATCGCCAATATGGAGGATGAAGCTACCGCGCTGCAACGTATGACAGCCACGGTTATCGGCAATTCCCGGCAAAACGTCATCACCACGGCGGCAAACCGCACGGTGCGCACTTTTTTTGAGTGCGACATCAATGACCAGAAGTGCCAGCTCGATATGTCAGACGACCTGATAGCCATGCTTGAGTCCTACAAGGATATTGATCGGATCAACGTGTTTGACGTGAACGGCATTATCGTTTCTTCCTCCAACCCCAACGTTATCGGGCAGGATTTCAAAACCAGGCCCTACTTCACTGAAGCTTTGAAGGGCAACGTGTTTATCTCTGCGCCGTTTCAGTCTTCGATCACCAAACAGGGGGTAATCATTATCTCCTCCCCGGTGCGCAATGAGGGAAAAATCGTCGGCGTGGTCAACGCCACCATTCCCCTTCCCGCCTACTATGAAGAGGTAATCAAGCCGGTGAGCATCGGCGCGCGCGGTTACGCCTACGCCATGGACAGCAAGGGCCGGATAGTGGTGCACAACAACCCTGAATGGCTGTTCCGGGAAGATCTGCCCGGCATGGACATATACCGGAACATGGCCACTGCAAAGCAAGACGGCAGCGTTGCCTTTACCAACGCCGCCGGGCTCAACTGCTTTGCCTACCATGTGAAAGACAACTTCTCCGGCATGACGCTGGTTGTTCAGGCAGAGCGCGACGACGTTTTTGCCGATCTGGACAAGCTGGCAAAAACCAGCATGCTTATCGTTGTCATATCCATTTTGCTCGGCGCGCTGCTGCTGTTCATCCTGATCCGGCCCATTGTCAAAGCGCTGAACAAAAGCGTGGTCTTTGCCTCAGAGATAGCCCAGGGCAACCTGGACGGGCAGCTGGACGTGAAGCGCAGCGACGAAATAGGCATTCTTGGCGATGCGCTTCGCTCCATCCCCTCATCGCTTAAAAACGTTGTTGATGAATACGCCGGCCTTGCCCAGCGCATTGAAGCCGGAGACATTGAGGCCAAAGGCAACCCGGACACCTTCCCCGGTCAGTTTGCTTCGCTTATCACCGGCACAAACAACATGCTGTCCCAATACCAGGCCATGCTCAACGCCCTTACCGCACCGGTGCTTGTGCTGGACAAGGATTTGCGCGTCACCTACATGAACGACAAGGCAAAGGCCCTTGCAGGAAGCAGCTATGCGGGCAGAACCAGCGGTCAGGTAATGGGTATGGAAGATTACAACAAGCCCGAGTGCGCCATACAGAAAGCCGCTTCCAGCCTGCGCCCCGCCAGTGCGGAAACCATTGCCACCCCGCAGGGCAACAGGCTTGATATTGAATACACAGCCATTCCCTTTACCGACTCAAAAGGTCAGTTGGCCACTATTTTACAACTGATTACCGACCTTACCCAGATTAAAAATTCGCAGCGGGTCATTCTGGAAGTGGCAAACGAAGCGGGCGACATAGCCAACAGGGTGGCTGCTGCTTCCGAAGAGCTTGCCGCGCAAATCAACCAGGCTACCAAGGGAGCGGAAATTCAACGCGACCGGGCGGCCTCCACGGCAACCGCCATGGAAGAGATGAATTCCACAGTGCTCGAAGTAGCCAGAAACGCGGGTGCCGCCAGCGAACAGGCAACGGCCACCAGCCAAAAAGCCAACGACGGCGCACAGCTTGTCAACGAAGTTATCAACGCCATCAATCAGGTAAACGCCGTTTCCGCGGAAGTGGATGTGAACATGCGCAGCCTCGGTGAAATGGCGGAAGCCAGCGGCAGTGTGCTCAGCGCCATTTCCGAGGTTGCGGACCAGACCAACCTGCTCGCGCTCAACGCCGCCATTGAAGCGGCCAGAGCAGGTGAAGCAGGACGTGGTTTTGCCGTGGTAGCCGACGAAGTGCGCAAGCTGGCGGAAAAAACCATGCAGGCCACCAGCGAAGTGGAAAAGAACATCAAGAACATTCAAACCGCCACGCATGAAAACGTTGAGCGTGTTTCCCGGTCTGCCGAAAGCACGGTAAAAGCTACGGAAGTAGCCGCATCTTCCGGCACTGCCCTGAGCGAAATCCTGTCTCTTGCCCAGACCAACATGGGGCTTGTAGCCAGCATTGCCGCCGCAGCCGAGGAGCAGTCCGCCACCTCGGAAGAAATTAACCGCTCTGTCGACGACATAAACCGCATTGCAAACGAAACCGCAACGGGCATGAATATGTCCGCCCAATCCGTGCAGGAACTGTCCGGCATGGCCCAGCAACTGAACAACCTGCTCGCCCGTCTGCGACAGTAATGTAACGCGCATAGACCAGCAATCATGAGGCCGCCTTCACTGGTTTGAAGGCGGCCTCATTTCGTATGAAACGCGCTCCATAAACAGCGAAAAACACTGTAATGACAAAATTGCGCAAACAGGGTAATTATTTGTATGGTTATAATTTTTTCCGCAGGAGATATTTCATGAAACGCCTCGCATGTGCGCTGTTATCAACCCTATGCCTTATGACTGCATCAACCGGACTTGCCTTGACGGCAGAAGACCACAACGCCTTTTGCGCCCAGTCACCCGAATACAGCCGCGCGGACAAGGAACTGAATGCCGTATGGAAACGCCTGCGCAAAGAACTGCCCAAAGCCCGGTACAAGGAAATACAGGCGGAGCAGCGCAACTGGATTGGCGGTCTGCGGGACAGGGAAGCGCTTCAGCATGGCGGCGCAACGGCCAAAGGCTATGCGCTGGCAACGCAGGCCCGTGTGGCGTATTTGCGCCAACTGCTGGCAGAAACCGGCAACGCGCCTGCGACTACCCCGGCTGTTGCCAAGGCGGTCGCACCTGCACAGCCCCCGGCAGCTTCCGCGCGCCCGGCTCTGTCCTCCGCGCCGGAACAGCCCGCGCCCGCCTCACCCCGGCGAAACGCCGTTGCCGTAACGCCCGCGACTGCCGCGACTCCCGTGACGCATGCGGAAATACCCGCCACCCAGAAACCGGCTGCGGTACAACCAACGTCGCAAGCGCCGGTTGTTTCTGTCACTTCTTCCAGTGCGACAGGCGGTATGAGCGGGGCTTCCGAAGCCTCCGGAATAATAGTGCAGACTTCTTCCAGCAAGGAAGTCGCCCCAATGGCGCAAGCGCCCGCCCCCGGCCTGCAATCACCCTCCGCCACCTTGCAACAAGCCGCACCCACGGCGCAGCAGGCAGCCCCGGCTACTCCCCAGCTTGCCGCCCAGGACGACATCCCCCCCCTGCAACAGGCTGCCCCGGTCAAGGTGAACACCTCCAACGCCCTTGACCCGGAAAAAGAGCAAAGCCTGCGCAAAAAAAAGGGGCAGGCCAAAGCCACCCCAAAAACCCGCGTATTTACCGGTTTTCCCAAAGAATACCAGAACGCGGGCCACAAACACGTCCGGCTGGACAACGCAAAGGGCAAACCCATTTTACAGGTAGGCACCTGGGGCAACTTTTCCACCAACATGCAGAACTGCCTGCACCAGGCCATTCAAAGCGGCGCTCAGGTGGAAGTTGAAGGGGTGGCCCACTCCTTCTCCGACGGCTCAGTCATGATGCGCGCGGACAGCCCGCTTGTCTGCCGCAACAAGTAAGTTTCTGCCGCAACAAGTACGTTTGAGAACAATGCAAAGCACAGACGCTCTCTCTGTCAAACAACGCACAACCGCCGGATTTTCCAAGGAAGTCCGGCGGTTATGCGTTGGGAGCACCCGTTCAGGATACACGCTTACTGCAACCAGTCGCGCAAATCCGCCAGCTGCTTTTTGATGGACTGCGGGCCAGTACCGCCACTGGTTTCACGCCGGGCAACGGCCTTTGCGTAGTCCAGAATGCCGTACACATCCTCGTCTATTCGGGGGCAAATGGCCTGCAAGGCCTCAAGGGGCAGTTCTTCCAGCCCTACGCCGCGTTTTTCCGCTTCGGCAACGGCCTTGCCGGTGTGGTGGTGGGCCTCACGAAAGGCAATGCCCTTGCCCACCAGATAGTCGGCCAGTTCAGTCGCGTTCAAAAAGCCTTTAGCCAGCGCCTCCTGCATGCGCTCCGGCACAAAGGCCATTTCGCGCATCATTCCGGCCATCAGGCGCAGGGAAGCCTGGATGGTGGAATCCATGTCCAGAAAAGGTTCCTTGTCTTCCTGCAAGTCCCGGTTATACGTCATGGGCAGCCCCTTGAGGGTGGTCATAAGCCCCATAAGCGCCCCGTAAGCCCGGCCCGTTTTTCCGCGCATAAGCTCGGCAACGTCCGGGTTTTTCTTCTGGGGCATGATGCTTGAGCCGGTCGCATAGGCGTCCGGCAAGCGCACATAACCGAACAGGGGGTTGGCCCAGAGCACAATATCCTCGCACAGCCGGGAAAGGTGCATCATGATGGTCGCGCCGCAAAACAGGCTTTCAAGCACAAAATCCCGGTCAGAAACAGCGTCCATGCTGTTGCTGAATACGCCGTACATGGCGAGTTCTTCGGCGACAAAGGACGGGTCAAAGGGATAGGTGGTTCCGGCAAGGGCTGCGGCGCCGAGCGGGCATACCCGGACACGCTTGTCCGCATCGTCAATGCGCGACGCGTCCCGGCGAAACATGGCCGCATAGGCCAGAAGGTGCTGGGCCAGGCTTACCGGCTGGGCGGGCTGCATGTGGGTATAACCGGGCAGCAGCACGGCGGCATGTTCTTCCGCCCTGTCTGCCAGCACAGCGCACAGTTCGGCCAGAAGCATACGCCACTGGCGCACACTGTCCGACACAAAAAGCCGGAAATCAAGGGCTACCTGGTCGTTTCTACTGCGCCCGGTGTGCAGTTTTTTACCAACATCGCCAAGCCGCTCGGTCAAGCGGCTTTCAATGTTCATGTGCACGTCTTCCAGGCTTTCGTCCCAGGGAAAGGCCCCGGCTTCAATTTCTTCAAGTATGCCTTGAAGCCCCTCGCGCAGCGCATCGGCCTCGCTAGTGGTCAAAACGCCCTGCCGGGCCATCATGGCCGCATGAGCCATGGAACCGGCAATATCCTGCCGGTACAAGGCCCGGTCAAAAGAAACAGATTCGGTATAGGCTTCCACCAGAGCGTTCTGGCCCTGGGCAAACCGCCCGCCCCATAATTTTTTATTGCTCATTACAAAAAACAACCTTGTGTAAATACGATAGGAAAAAAATCAGCGTTTCTTCGCGTACCCTTGGACGCGCAAGCCTTGCAGCCGTATAAAGCCCGCCGCGTCAGCCTGGTTATAGACCTCATCGCGCTCAAAGGTGGCAAGGTCTGCCCGGAACAGAGAGTTGGGCGACTTGCGCGCAACCGGATACACATTGCCCTTGTACAGCTTGAGCCGCACGGTCCCGGTAACCCGTTCCTGGGTCTGATCGATAAAGGCCTGCATGGCTTCACGCTCCGGCGAGTACCAGAAGCCGTTGTACACGGCTTCCGCATAGCGCGGAATCATGGCGTCGCGAAGGTGCATTACCTCACGGTCAAGGCAGATACCTTCCAGATCCCGGTGCGCCGCATAGATAATGGTCCCGCCCGGCGTTTCATACACCCCGCGAGACTTCATGCCCACAAAGCGGTTTTCCACAAGGTCAATGCGCCCCACGCCGTGCTTGCCGCCAAGCTCGTTCAGGTTTTTTACCAGTTCAGCAGGGGAAAGCGTTTTCCCATTCACGGCAACCGGATCGCCCGCTGTAAAGTCTATATCGACATACTCTGCGGTATCCGGCGCTTTTTCAGGCGGTACGGTCATTATGTAGCTGCCGGGACCGGCTTCCACCCAGGGGTCTTCCAGTTCGCCGCCCTCAAAGGAGAGGTGCAGCATGTTCCGGTCCATGCTGTAGTGCTTGGAGCCGGAGGAAAGCGGGATGCCGTGTTTTTCAGCGAAATTGTTCAGGTCTGTACGCGACTTGAGATCCCATATGCGCCAGGGGGCTATGACAGACAGCTCCGGGGCAAGCGCATTGACAGCCAGTTCAAACCGCACCTGGTCGTTACCCTTGCCGGTTGCACCGTGAGCCACGGCGTCAGCCCCTTCTCTGGCGGCAATTTCCACCAGTTTTTTCCCGATGAGGGGGCGGGCAATGGACGTACCGAGCAGATAGCGCCCTTCATAAATGGCGCCGGAGCGCATCATGGGAAAAATGAAGTCCCTGGCGAATTCTTCGCGCACGTCCTCGATATAGGCGTTTACCGCGCCCGTTGCCCTGGCCTTGTCATCCACACCGGCCAATTCCTCTTCCTGACCAAGGTCGCAGGTAAGGGTAACCACTTCGCATGCGTACTCTTCCTTGATCCACTTGAGGATGACGGAAGTATCCAGGCCGCCGGAATAGGCCAGCACCACTTTTTTGATTGTCTTGCTCATATGCTTCACCGCAGTTGTTATTTAAAAACCCATTCCATGAGTGCCATTTGCATGTGCAGGCGGTTTTCAGCCTGATCAAATACAATGGAGGCATCGCTTTCAAATACTTCTTCCGACACTTCCTCTCCCCTGTGGGCGGGCAGGCAGTGCATAAATTTGGCGTCCGGCGCGGCCAGGGCCATGAGGCGCGAATCCACACAAAAACCGGCAAAGGCTTTTTCCCTGGCTTTTTGCTCCTCTTCCTGGCCCATGGAGGCCCATACATCAGTATTCACATAATTTGCGCCGGTAACGGCCTCTTCGGGCTTACGCACCAAAGAGACCCTCGCCCCGCCCGCGACAGCGCGTTCAAGAAGTTTCATGTCCGGGTCATACCCCTCCGGGCAGGCCAGCTTCAAGGTAAAGCCGAAAAGCATGGCGGCTTCGATAAAGGAATTTGCCATGTTGTTGCCGTCGCCCACCCAGGCCACATGCTGGGCAGCAAGGGCTTGCGTGCGCTCGTACATGGTAAGGATATCGCTCATCACCTGGCAGGGGTGGCCTTCATTGGTCAGGGCGTTGATTACGGGAATGGTACCGTATTCCATCAACTGGTGCAGTTTTTCTTCGCCAAAAGTTCTGACCACAAGGCCGTCGTTGTAGCGGGACAGGACCCGCGCCGTATCTTTAAGCGGCTCGGAGCGGCCAAGCTGGCTTTCCATGGGCGTCATGAAAATACACTGCCCGCCGAGGCGGCGTATGCCCACTTCAAAAGAAATGCGGGTGCGGGTGGAGGCTTTTTCAAAAACAAGCACTATCACCTTGTTTTTCAGCAGTTCGCTTCTATAGCGGCACTGCTTCATCTGCTTGGCCCTGTTAACCAGGGAAAGGGCCTCTCTGCCGAGATCAAGTATGCTGATAAAATGACGAGCCATATCTCACTCCGGATTCGGTGAAAATATACCGCATTGGGTACGGGGAAGCTGCCCCGGAGGGCTGCGGGAAAGAAGGCACAATAGATGTTCACCCTTTCTTTGTAAAGCAGCAGTTCTGCTTTTTAGAGCAGATCAGCTTTGCGATTTGCCGCTTAACGGCGGGCAAAGCCCGCCTGCTGCAAACTCAAAGCAAGGATTTGCGGGCAAATCCTTGCAGAGCATGTATACATTTTCAATGGTAAAATGCCCTCATGGGCAGGGGGAAATGCCGGTCAGCCGGGAACGGTCTTGCAAAACCCAAGGCAGCAGGATAGGTTACGCCTGC
>JAJDIC010000026.1 GCA_030266525.1 Desulfovibrio sp. OttesenSCG-928-G15
CGTGGCTGTGAAGGTCCGGCGCAAGGACTGGTTCAAGGGCGACAAGTGGCCGAAGTATTACGCGCTCAAGGGTGGCGGTGACGGCTGCCTTGTGTTGGGTAAACCGGGACTG
Source organism: Desulfovibrio sp. OttesenSCG-928-G15 (assembly GCA_030266525.1). The sequence continues at coordinate 113 of JAJDIC010000026.1, forward strand.
CCCGTGTTTGTGGTGGAAAGCGAATTGGACGCCTACCTACTTACTCAGGACGCTGCCGGGTTGTGTTCTGTGGTTGCGTTAGGTAGCGCGGCGAATCACCCGGATGCTAAGACGGCTGCATTTATCAGGCAGGCTCCTGCTGTTTTCTATTCACTCGACTTTGATGCCCCCGGGCGGAAGCCTTTCGCCTGGTGGAAAGACCATTTCCCTGACATTCGTGCATGCCCTCCGGTTGTCGGGAAGGACTTGGGCGACATGGTTGAGGCGGGTATTTCTCTTGCTGATTGGGTTTCTGTCGCACTGGATGAGGAAGCGCCGCTGCCCGCTTGGGAAGAAATATGCCCGAAGTATTACCACGGGTGTTTTTCCTGCGAATACATGAATTCTGATGATGTGACTTTTTGCATGAAGTATCAGCGAAACGGAGAATTAATCCAATGAAAGTTGTCGTAGATACGCGCGAGCAGACCCCCTTTCCGTTCCTACATGAGAAGTATGCCGGGACCATTGTGGAGTCGGGAGCCTTGGACACGGGGGACTATTCCCTTGCCGGGTTGACTGACCGCGTGGCGGTAGAGCGCAAATCCTTGCCTGATCTTGTTATGTGTCTTGGCCGTGAGCGGGAACGCTTTGAGCGGGAGTTGCAACGGGCCGCTGCGCTAGATTCCTTCGCCGTGGTTGTTGAGGCTGCTTGGGCCGATTTGGCAAGTGGGCAGTACCGTAGTCAATTAAACCCGCATTCGGCCTGTCAGAGTGTTGCCGCTTTCATGGCCCGGTATCGGATTCCTTTTGTGTTTGCCGGGAGCCGGGCCGGGGCTGAGTATGTGTGCTGGTCGTTTTTACGGCAGTATCTTGAGTCGGCGCGTAAAAGGTGGGGGCATATTGTCAAGGCGCACGGCGAGTTTTCGGAACCAGAAAAAAAGAAGGGGGCAGCGTGACCGGAAAAGAAATTATAATCCAGCTATCCACATGGCGCGGAATCCATGAGCATGTGGAGCATGCCCGCCTCAAGCACCCGTGGGCCGTTGGCGTAAGCAACTGGTACAAGTCCCGCGTGTTGCTCTCGGAAGTGCGCGAGTTCTTTTGGGCTGTGTTTTGGGAGCGCGATGCGGTGCGTATACGGGAAGAGGCGCTGGATGTGATCGCCGTGTTGATTCGGTGGATTGAGGGAGACGGGAGATGAAAAAACAGGACCAAGCGATATCCAGGCCAGTGGAGTTACTTGTCGGTATGAGGGAAATTGCGGCCTTTTTGCGGGTGAGCCATACCAGTGTGCGCGATATGCTGAAGAATGGGGCCCCTATATTGCGAGACGAAGTCGGTACATTGCGTGCCGAAAAAGCCGAACTTTGGGAGTGGAAAAAGTGTCATTGCGAGAAAACTGACCTTCCGTAAAAACTGTCAACCCCTTCTCACCGCTTCTCACCGCTTCTGAGCGCTTCTGAGCGTTTTGTCTTAAAAACCCCGTGCTATGCTATCCGCAAATCCGCGAGGTAGCACAGCATGCGTTTTACCATCACCCGCAAATCCACATTCGACCAGGGCACTTTCGGCATTTTGTCCGGCGAGGGCTTGACGCTGCAAACCGCTGAGCTTCCTTGGCGCGACAACGCAAACAAAAAGTCCTGCATACCTCCGGGCACGTACAAGTGCGTTCCGCATAATTCCGCAAAATTTCCCAACACCTACCGCCTTGAGAGCGTTCCGAATCGCGAAGGCGTTCTTATCCATTCCGGCAACTATGCTGGCGATACCGACAAGGGCCTTCGGTCGGACGTTTCCGGTTGCATTCTGGTCGGCTCCAAGGTGGGCACACTTAGCGGGCAGAAGGTTGTAACCGACTCCCGCGTGGCCCTGAACAAGCTGCGCAACAAGGTCGGCAAGAACGAATTTACCCTGACCATAATCGACGCCACGGGCAAAGCCGGAGGCACCAAGCCCAAGGGGGGCATCATGCCGGTTGTAAACGCTATGGGCCAGGCCGTGCTTAAGCTGCTCCGTGCCTTGTTGCTCGCGCTGTATGTGCAGTCTGGCGACAAAATCGATTGGCGCAAGGTTGTGGCTATTTGCGTTATCGCTGCCGCGCTGTTTTTCGCGTCCGTGCATTTTTCCGACACACTCAGCCCGGAGGCCGTGCAAAACATTGCGGCTGTGCTGGGCGAGATTGCTGAGGCGATACTTGGGGGCGTGGAATGAGCGAAAGCCCTGATGCCAGAATAGCCCGACTTGAAGAGGCCGTTAAGAACCTTGGCGAACGCATGGAGGAACGCTTTGACGGGCTTGACGCCAGGCTTGCGGAACGCTGCTCGGGGTACGCTGGGCGCATCGAGTCCCTTGAAAAGGGCCAAGTCAACCAAGGCAAGCGCATTGGTGAGTTGGAAGCTGCCGACAACAAGCGCAAAGGCGCATGGGCTGCGATGCTTGGCGTTGCCGGGGCTGCTGGTGCTATCGGCGGGGCTATCGTCAAGTTTTTGTGGGGGCAGTGAGATGGCGCAACTGAGCAAAAAACAGGCTGTATTTGTCCAAGAATACCTGATCGATCTGAACGCCACACAAGCTGCTATCCGCGCCGGATACAGCAAGAAAAGGGCCGATGCTATCGGCCATGAAAACCTGAGAAAACCTGAGATCGCAGAGGCTGTACGCAAAGCCATGGAAGCGCGAAACGAGCGCACAGAAATTTCGCAGGACAGGGTTTTGGAAGAACTGGCCTGTCTTGCTTTTGGCGATTTGCGTGATGCCGTGTCCTGGGGGCCGGATGGTGTGGTTTTGAAGTCCAGCGATACACTTACGCCGGAACAGGCTGCCGCTATTTCCGAAGTGTCTGAAACAGTGACCAAGGACGGCGGGAGTACGCGAATCAAGCGCCACGACAAAGGAAAGGCCCTGGAGTTGCTTATGCGGCACATGGGCATGCTGAACGACAAGCTGAACCTGTCCGGCCAGATTGACATATCTGCCCTGGAGAAAGCGCGTGAACGAGCAAAGCAGCGCATATGAAACCGCACTCGCCGATTTGATTGGCGATTATACGTTCGATCCGCTGGGGTTCGTTCTGGCTGCTTTTCCGTGGGGCGAAGGCGAGATTGCCGATATGAAGGGTCCGCAGCCGTGGCAGGCCGAAGAACTGGACGGCATCGCAAAGGCTTTGCGCGACGGTGAGAATGTTTCTGACGCTGTTGCCCGTGCCATTCGTCGGGCCATTGCTTCGGGCCACGGTATAGGCAAGTCTGCTTTTGTTGCCTGGATTATCCTGTGGGCCATGTCTACCTTCAAGGACGCTCGGGGTGTTGTTACCGCCAACACAGAGGCGCAGCTTAAAGGCAAGACATGGCCTGAACTTGCCAAGTGGCACCGTCTTTGTCTGTGTGGACACTGGTTTGATTGCACGGCTACAGCCCTTATCAGCAAGCGCCCCGGGCATGACAAGACCTGGCGCTGTGATATGGTGCCTTGGTCCGAGCGCAACACCGAAGCTTTTGCCGGGTTGCACAACAAGGGTAAGCGCGTTTTGCTGGTATTTGACGAGGCTTCGGCTATTCCCGACACCATATGGGACGTTTCCGAAGGCGCTCTTACCGACGACAACACAGAGATAATCTGGATTGTTTGCGGAAACCCAACAAGGAACACCGGGCGGTTCAGAGAGTGCTTCGGGCGCTTGCGGCACCGTTGGCACAACCGTCAGGTTGATTCGCGTACCGTTTCCATTACCAACAAGGCCCAACTGCAAGAGTGGGTTGATGACTACGGCGAAGACTCGGACTTTGTTCGTGTTCGTGTTCGTGGCGTGTTCCCCCGTGCCGGTTCCTGCCAGCTTATTCCAGCCGACATTGTTGACGAGGCCTTTGACAAGAGCCTGCGGCCTGAAATGTACCACCATGCGCCCAAGGTGCTCGGTGTGGATGTGGCGCGTTTTGGCGACGACCAAAGCACCTTTGCGCTTCGCCAGGGGCTTGCCTGTCTGAAAATCAAGAAGTTTCGCGGGCTGGACCTGATGACCTTTGCCGGGATTGTGGCGCAGTTCATTCAGGACGAACAGCCGGAAATGACCTTTGTGGACCAGACGGGCGTGGGTGCCGGGGTTGTGGACAGACTCAGGCAGCTTGGCATTCGCAATGTCATCGGCGTGGATTTTGGCGGGGCCTCGCTGAACAAGGAGCTTTACGTCAACAAGCGCACGGAAATGTGGTGCTTGCTTCGCGATTGGCTCAAGGAGGGCGCAGCCATTCCACCTGATGAAGAATTGCGCTCTGACCTTACTGCCCCCGAGTACAGTTTTACCGGCGACAAGGGCCAGATGGTTCTTGAAAAGAAGGCGGACATGAAGAAGCGCGGGCTGGCATCGCCGGACTGCGGTGACTCCTTGGCCCTGACCTTTGCCGCGCCAGTGCGTCCTTCACGAAACAGGGCTGGCGGCATGGATGTTCTGAACGCCCGCAAGAAGCGGGCAACACAACGCTCAAACCTCTACTGATTGAAGGAGAACATATATGTGCAGCGGCGGCGGGGGTAGTGCCCCAAAAGTTGAAAAGGCTCCGGTGGCTCCGTCCATCGTGGCACCCATTGAGGCGGACACCAGCGCGGCTTCTGCTGGCGACCTTGAGCGCAAGCGCAGGCAGGCGGCTACGGGGCGCTCTGACACCATCATGACCGGCAGTATGGGCGATACATCGCAAGCCAAGGTTGGCGGCAAGAAGTTACTCGGAGAGTGATGACCATGGAACACGGGCAGAAGCAAGGCAGAACAGACGATTCCAGTTCTAAATGGCTGGATGACTCTACGCTTGCCCGTCACCTTCGGCGCAGGATGAAAGTGCTGGAGACCGAGCGCAAGAAAGGCTGGGAGTCTCATTGGCGCGATATCGCCTTTAACTTCATGCCGAGGCGTTCACGCTTCCTTGATGCCGGTGAGCGGACGAATGATGGTGATGTGAAGAACCTGCTTGAGGACGGCGTCGGCATTGGTGCCCTGCGCACACTTGCATCCGGCATGCAGTCCGGCCTTACCTCCCCTGCCCGTCCGTGGTTTTCCCTGACCTTGCAGGACGAGCCACTTACGCAGTTCCAGCCGGTCAAGGAATGGCTACACGAGTGCTACGAGCGCATGGTGAACGCCTTTGCCCGGTCCAACTTTTACGACCAGATCCACATGCTCTACCGGGAGCTTGGCAGCTTCGGCACGGGCGTCATGTTTGTGGAAGAAGACAGCGAAACGAATGTTCGTTGCCGCACAGAGACTGCCGGGACCTACTGCATAGACGTGGACGCTTCCGGGCGCGTGGATACCCTTTACCGGCGTATCCGCATGACCCCGCGTCAGATTGCCGAGGCATGGCCCGACACTTGCCCGAGCCGTATTCGCACTATGGCCAACAATGATTCCGGGGAGTGGTTGACGCTTCTACATGCCGTTGAGCCTAACCCGCAATACCGCGAGGGCGGCAAGAATGGGCGTGTGCGGAAGTGGCGCAGCGTCTTCATGTTGCTTGAGGGCGGCACGGAGATACTTGAGGTCGGGGGCTATTACGAGTTCCCTGCCCTCTGCCCCCGCTGGGACACCACTGTTGCCGACATTTACGGCACTTCACCTGCCATGGATGCCCTGGGTGATTGCCGCCAGTTGCAGAAGATAACACAGGACGGACGCCTGGCGCTGGAACTTGAGGTTTCGCCGCCACTGTTGGTCGCGGAAAGCGCCGGAATTGATGATGTGGATATGTCACCACGGGCGCTCAACTTCACCAGTTCCCTTGCGCAGGGCCAACCTTCCGTAACATCGCTGTATCAGGTCAAGGCGAACATGCAGGCCCTGGAAATGACCAAGGCGCAGTTGAAGCAGCAAATCAAAGAAATGCTGTTCAACGACCTTTTTTTGATGATCACGCAGGTCAATCGTCAGATGACCGCCACAGAGGTTGCCGAGCGGAACAGTGAAAAGATGCTTCTGCTTGGCCCGGTGCTTGACCGCCTGCGCTCTGAGTTATTTCAGCCGCTTATCGAGCGCGTATGGGGCATTCTTGAGCGGGCCGGTGTTCTTCCCCTGCCCCCGGTAGAGATGGTTCCCCAGCTTGCCGGGCAGGAAATCAAGGTGGAGTTCATTTCCATTCTTGCCATGGCCCAGAAGCAAGCCGGTATTGCTGCAATCAACCAGACAGTCGCGTTTGTCGCGCAACTTGCGCAGATAACGCAAAGCCCTGACGCCTTGGACAAACTGGATACGGACGAAGCCATTGACATGGTTGCCGAAATGCAAGGCACACCGCCCAAGATGATTCGTTCAAACGAGGATGTTGCCGCACTGCGTGAACAGCGCCAGCAGCAAATGCAACAAATGCAGCAGATGCAGATGGCCCAGCAAGGTGCGCAGGTTGCTGCTTCCGGGGCCGGGGCGATGAAGGATTTTGCCGGGGCAATACAGGCTCAGCAAGCGGAAGGTGGTGAGAATGTCGTCCAATAAAGACACCCAGGCTATGGCAGACATGCTGACGGCGCTCAAGTCGCCTGAAATGCGGCGGGTGCTGTTCAGGGTTTTTGTGAAAAGCAACATATTTCAACCTTCGTTTGTCAGGGGTGACGCTCTGACAAGCGCACACAACGAAGGCCTTAGGGCTGTAGGGCTGTGGTTGAAAGGTGAAATAGACAAGGCAGACCCGGAAGCTTTCGCGCGTCTGCTTACAGGATGGAGGGAAAACAAATGAGTCAGGTTGAATCTTCGGGCGGCGCGGAAGCGGTTGACACTTCCACCGCACAGGCTGCTGGCGGCAATGAGGCTGCGGACAGCAAAAATAGCGAATTGGGCGCGTCCTATCTGACCCAAGAAGACGGTAGCGAAGGCGACCCCGGCGACGCGGACGGGCAAGAGAAAGCGCCCGCCGAGAGCGAAAAGGAAGCCGACCCGCTGACGTCTGTGCCGGAGAAGCCGGAAGACTATCAGATAGCCTTTGCAGAGGGCGTGTCCGTTGACGAAAAGCTGTTGAGCGGCTTCAAGGCCAAGGCGCATGAACTCGGTATTCCGCAGGGCCAGGCGCAGAAGCTTGCAGAGTTTTACGCCCAGAATGAAGCGGCGAGAAGCGAGGCGCAGTTTTCCGCAGTCGCTGAAATGAAGCGGGACTGGGAAGAACAGATAATGAGCAGTCCCTCATTCCGCAAGGATGCCAGCGATGCCCGCAAAACGCTAGTGACGTTCGGCAGCTTCGGAGCCGTCAACGAAAAGGGCGAACCCGCCATTCACCCGGAAATCAAGTCCATCTTTGATGAATCGCTTGTCGGTTCTCATCCTAAAGTTTTCCAGATGTTTGTGGACATCGGTAAGGCGCTTGCCGAGCCGGAAGCCAGAGGGCGCGGTGTGGGCGGCGGCAAGGAAAAGCCGCTGGCTGACCGTCTCTGGCCTGACATGAAATAGGCACAACAAGGAGAGTAAAACCATGGCCTATATTCCTAACATGGACGGCACGACCGTCCGCACCCTTGCCGACTGGGGTGCCTATTTTAAACAGGACGGCAAACCCTACGATATCATTGAGTTGATGGAGGCTACAAACACCATTCTCGATGACATTCTGTGGCGCGAGGCCACCGACTATGACGGACACCGCACTGCCGTGCGTGACGGTCTGCCTTCGGTATTCTGGCGCAGGCTGTATCGCGGCACCCCGCCCAGCAAGAGCCATGTGTCCGTTATCAAAGACCCGGTGGGCATGCTGGAAGCCCGCTGCATCATTGACGCAAAGCTGCTGGAAATCCACCAGAGCCAAGCCAAGGCGTACCGGATGCAGGAAGCCCGCGCCTTTATGGAAGCCATTCGTCAGGAGCTTGCCACGGCTATCTTCTACGGCAACGTAAAAGGCAACCCGGACGGCATTCACGGCCTGGACCCGCGCTACGCCTTCAAGGATGCGCCCCAAGTTGTGGACGCTGGTGGCACAGGCTCCGAGTGCACGTCCATTTTCGGCGTGGTTTGGGGTGAAAACGATGTGACCGGCATTTTCCCCAAGGATTCCATTGCCGGATTGCAGCACAAAGACCTTGGTGAACACGACTCTTACGACGCAGACGGAAACGCCTTCCGCGCTGTTTCGGATCTGTATTCGTGGAACGTGGGACTCTCTACCCGCGACTGGCGCAGTGTTGTGCGTATTTGCAACATCCCGGTTGCGGACCTTGAAAAAGCCAAGGGTGACGCCGGGTTTATTGACCTGCACCGCCTGACCATCAAGGCCAAGAACCTGATTCCTGCTGAAAAGCGCATGCGCATGAAGTGGTACATGAACCAGGACGTGATGACCGCCATGGAGTTCCAGGCATCTGACGCAGGCAACGTTACCCTTGTGTACCGCAAGGAAGACGCCAGCCAGGCCGGGCCTCTGTTCAAGTCCTATTCCGTATCGGAACTGCACGGCTGCGATATTCGCCAGTGTGACGCGATTCTGACCACGGAAGAAGCGCTTGGCGCAACCCCCGCCCCGTAACAAGACAACCGGCATGAGGGGCCTGAAACACGGCCCCTCCTTGTGCCGACAAAGAGAGGAATATCATGATTATTGATCAGTTCAGCGTGTTCTTTGACGACGCTGATGCGGCTGCGGCCATGACCAGCGATGTCGTCAACTTCCAGCCCTATGCCGGGAGAGAAGACCCCATTTATATCAGCCTGCTTGCCAAGGGTGCGAATGCTGCCAGCATTGTCGTTACAGTGCAGCAGTCTGCGGACAACGCAACCTTTACAGACGTTGGCAGCGTCACCGTAACCAAGGCCGAGAACATGGCCGAGCTTGCGACCATCCGTCTGCCGGTCGCTGTGAAGGACAAGTACGTGCGCTTGTCTGCTGCTGTGACCGGGACCGTTGCCGGAACCACCTTGTTTGCTGGCGTAACCCGCGACCATGTGGCCCTGTATGACAAGGGCCTGTACATCGACGGTGGAAAGGTCGTGGCATGAGCGCGGTAGGCAAATACCGGGCAAAGGCCGATTGCCGTGCTGGCGGCATGTTTCGGCGTACCGGGGAAGTCTTTGAGATGACCACGCTCAAGACTGTTCCCGCACATCTGGAGGAAATCGGCTCCGGCAAGGAAGATATCGGCGCGGGTGAAGTTGCCAAGACTGCTACCCCAAAGGTCAAGTCCAGCAAGCCCAAGACAGGCAAGCCCGCTGCGGTTCCGAAAGAGGCGCAGGTGGGCAAGGAAGATATCGGCGCGGGTATTGCCACTCCCGTGCAGGATGTGACTTCCTCAGACATGGTTACGAAATAGGAAGGCGGCACTATGCAATCCCTGATTCACCTTTACAATACAGCTCTTGCCGAACTTGGCGGGGAGCAGATACCGCTGAACATATCCCCCATTGAAAGTGATGCTGTTGGGGCCATATGCCAGAATATCTTCCCGCATGTGCTGGACACTGTATTGGAGGCGCATGAATGGGGGTTCGCAAAGACCCGTGTCGTTCTGGCCCTTGTTCCAGAACAGAAACCGGAGAGCCGTTCATACTGCTTTCGCTATGAAATGCCCGGTGACTGCGTAAGGCCAGTCCGCATTGTCGTTCCGCAGGGGAGTTTTGTCTGTCCGCATGAGGCAGATTTCTCCCCTGCGTATGTCATCGAAGGTGAACATATACTTTGCAATGTTGAGCAGGCAGAGCTTTTGTATGTCGCACGTCTGGCTGAGCCGCGCCGCTGGCCCGCTTACTTCGCAGACGCATTGGTATGGAAAATGGCCTCCGGGCTTGCTACTGCCAAAAACAACGACAAGCAGCAGAAGCAGGCGTGTGACCAGATGTACGAATACGCGCTTGCCAGGGCTTGCGCCAGGGACCGGGCCAGACAGAACGAGCGCAGGCCGCTTTCGTCCTGGCAGATTGCGAGGGGCAACGTAGGGGTAGCCTTTCCGCGTGGAAGGAGGCTGTAGTGCCTCCCGGTATTTCCCTGCAAAGCGACTTCACTGCCGGGGAACTCTCTCCTTCCCTGCTGGCGCGTGTTGACCTTGCAAAGTATAGCAAGGGCTGTCGCACATTGCGTAATTTCATGGTGCAGTCACATGGTCCCGCCGTAAAGCGCCCTGGCTTTCAGCTTCTTGGCGATTTGCCCGGACCGGCTGTCTTGATAGAGTTTGTCTTTAACAACGACCAGGCATACGCGCTGATATTCGGCGAAAAGTGGCTGCGTGTTGCCACGCATGACGGTTTTGTAATGTCTGGCGCAACGCCCTATCAGATTGCCTCTCCCTACACGCTTAATCAAGCCCGCCAGCTATCCTGCGTACAAAGCGCGGATGTGCTGTTTATAGCTTGCCAGGGTGTTGCCCCTCAGCGGCTGATACGGCTTGGTCATGACAGTTGGCAGTTTCAGGCCATGACGTTTACCGCGCCAGTTGCAGCGCCCGCGTGGGACTCCCCCGCTGTGGAATTCATTAACGAGGCAAAGGATTCATCTGGAGAAATCTCAGAGGCCCAGCTCGTAACCCCATATACATACTATGTCACAGCGGTAAATTCTGACGGCAAGGAAAGCGGTCTTTCGTCCGGCAAGAAAATAACCGGGCCGTCCTCCAACAACTGGCAGGCAGGAGACTATATTGCCGTACATTGGAAGGCGGTAGCGGATGCTGTTGAATATCGTATCTATAAAGCGGAGTTTAGCGGGCGACCGGGATACATCGCTACGATTGGGATAGTCTCGTACAAGGATTACAATGTTTCCCCTTCCGTCTCTGAGGGTGCGCCAAAGTACGTCAACCCGTTTCCGAACGGCGACTACCCCGGCGCGGTCTGTCTTTTTGAGCAGCGCCTTGTGTTTGCCTCTACCCCCAAGCGCCCGCAGACGATATGGATGAGCAAGAGCGGCGATTATTCCAACTTTGCCACCTACACGCCTGTCGCCGACGACTCCCCGATTGAACTGACCATTGCCAGTCAGGAGGTTTCCCCGGCTAACTGGATGGTTCCTCTGCGCTCGTTGATATTCGGCACGCCGGGTATGGAGTGGGAAATTGCCGGACGCGGCGATGCGGCATTTTCTGCCAAGAACGCCAAGGCTACCCCGCAGAGCTATTGGGGAAGCTCTCTTAAGCGGGCCATGATTGTCGGTAACGTCATCCTGCATGTTTCCAGTTCAGGCAGTCAGGTCAGGAACCTGCAATATGACTTCGGCTCCGACAGTTATGGCGGCACAGACCTTTCCATTCTGGCCTCGCATCTTCTGGAAAAAAGAAAAATTATTGACTGGGCGTACCAGAAAAACCCTGACTCCATCATATGGGCGGTGTGTGACGACGGTATTTTGCTCGGCCTTACTTTTCAGGCTGAACACCAGATTTCCGCATGGCACAGGCATGACACGCAGGGAAGGTTTACGTCCGTATGCTCCGTGCCACACGGGGAAGAACATGACCTGTTTACTGTGGTGCTGCGAAACGGCACCTACTACCTTGAACGTATGGCAGAACGCTATCTTGGCGGCGACCCTTCTCGTGCCGTGTTTATGGATTGCGCCTTGACCTATGAAGGAGCCGCAACAAAAACCATTTCCGGCCTCGGGCACCTCGAAGGGCAAACTGTTGGCGTTTTTTCACGGGGGGCCGTGGAGCCGCCGAGAAAGGTTGTATCCGGCAGGATTACGCTCGACGCGGAGTCTCCCCTCGTTACTGTCGGCCTGATTTACACTGCCGACCTTGAAACCATGCCGGTTGAAGTTGCTGCCGATACGGGGGCCAGTGTCGGGCTGAAAAAACAAATCAGCACAATCAATATTACATTCCACGAAAGCCTTGGCGTCAAAGCCGGACTGTCTACCGTGCCGGGGAGCCTGGACAGGGTGAAGTGGCAGGACGTGAAGTGGCGCACCACCGAGCCTTATGGGCACCCGCCAGAGCCGTTTTCCGGCATAAAACACCTTGTCATGCCGCATGGAGCCGAGAACACGCTATCTGTATGTATTCGCTCCGAACACCCCACCCCCGTGAGGGTGCAGGCGGTTATGGGCAGAATCGAGGTGAAGCCGTGAGGATATGGGAGATTGTTCCCGCTGCGGCTGAGCACATTCCGGCGATTGCTGCGAACATGCGGGAAGCTGACAGGCGAGAAGTGTGGGCTAGTGACAGGTGGACGCCGGAAGAGGCGTTATGGAAAAGCCTGGAAGCCTCAAGTCTGGCCTGGGCTTGTATTGTTTATGACGTGCCATCCTTTATGTGGGGCGTGTCCCGCAAAGGAAGCATCCTCTCGGACACGGGCGTTCCGTGGTTGCTGGGAACTGGCGCTATTTATGATGTTGGTCGTGAGTTTTTGAGGCAGTCGCGCTCTTATGTAGACAGGATGCAGGCTGGCTACTCCCGCCTGGAAAACATTGTCCACGCGGAAAACGCGCTGTCTCTTCGTTGGCTCAGATGGTGCGGCTTCACCGTTGAAAAAGATTCGATTGAGCGGAACGGGGAGAAGTTTTTTCCGTTCTGGAGGGAGTCAATATGTGCTCGGTAACTGCGGCGGTAATAGGAACTACCTTGGCGTCCACTGCTCTTTCCATGGCGGGGCAGTATCAGCAACAGCGTACTCAGGAAAAGAGCGCCAAGGCAGCAGCAGAATACAACGCCCAGGTCGCCGAAAATGAAGCGGCCACACAGAAGCAGCTAGCGCAGAACGAAATTCAAAAGGGCGTTGCCGACAAGGAGCGCCAGCAACGGCAGGCTGCCCGCCAGATGGGCGAAATGCGGGCAAATATGGGTGCTTCGGGCTTCCAGATGGATACGGGAAGCATGGCCTCTCTGCTCGAAGAAAGCGCCACGGAACACCAGTACGACTCCAACATTATTCGCCAGAACTCCGAACAGGCCGCGTGGCAACACATGGTTGGCGTGACAGGGGCCAACAACAACCGGGCCTTTGCGCAGTATCAGGGCGACAACGCCGATAGCGGCAAGCTCGGCACGTATTTGGGCATGGGTGGCACCCTGCTTGGCGGTATTGCCGGGGGTATGGGCAAGTATAACGCTTGGCAAAGTACAAAAGCGCCAGAGAAGAAAGGTATTATTTCATCTGTTATGCAGGCGCACGGGAGATAAAATATGGCCGGAATCACCATTCAACCCCATCAGAGCCAGATAGGCATTCAGACCGCCAACGCAGGGCAGGCCGCGCAGTACCGTAGCGCTTCCGCATTCATGACGCCGGGGCAGGAGAACCTCGGCAAGGGCATGATGCAGCTTGCTGGCGGTATGGATAAGCTTGGCGGGGTGATGTTTGAGGCGGAGGTGCGGAAGCGTAAAGAGCAGACGGAACTTGCCCTTTTGGAAGACATGCAGAACTTCCAGGCCGAGTCTTTGGCGTGGAAGGATAGCTACCAGAAAGACTATCAGGGCAAGGACGCTCTGAATGCGGAAGAAGACGCCAAAACCTTTTACAACGACAAGGTTGCGGCGCTTAAGGAACGCTGGAACGGGAACGAGTACGCCCAAAATTATATTCAGAAGCATGCGGGCGGGGCTGCTGTTTCCGGCATAGATACCATGCGCGATTATGGGAACAAGCAGCAGGAGGCCTATCTTGAATCCACGGTAGCCGGGCAGAAGTCACTGGCCATGCAAACAGCCATGAACCCGAATGCTACGCCGCAAGAACGCGACGATGCCATACGGACCTTTGAGCGCATGAATGCATACCAGGCGCAGCGCAAGGGGCTAGACCAGACTGTTGCCGAGGCCCAGAACGCGGCGTTTCGGCAGGAAGTGTTTAGCGAGCAGACCAAGCAGGCCTTTGCCGAGCGGTTGCAGGTCAATGATATTGAGGGGGCGAAGCGACTAATACGGGGTGCTGCCGGTTCAGACGCTGCTTCTTACGTTGCCGGGAAAGAATCTGGCCGTGAGGGTAGCATGGCTATAGGCTACGACAAAAAGGGCGGCACAAGTTATGGCCTGTTTCAGATAGCCAGTGGCACTATGCCGGGATTTATCTCCTGGCTGGGCAAAAACGGCAAAACGGCTGTCGCTGATGAGTTGCGTTCGTCAGGCAACCCGAACACCGGCAGCCGTAGCGGAAAGATGCCTGCAACATGGAGAAGACTTGTTCAGAGCGGTGCTATAACTGACGCCATGCAGGAACAATTCATTGTTGAAACGCATGTGAACCCTGTCCTGCAAGGACTACCAGAAGATGGGCGCAGCCTTGCTTCCACAGACGCAGGAATAGCACGGGCCATGTTTTCAACCGCCGTGCAGCACGGCCCGGCTGGCGCTCGTAGGCTTGCGGAACGGGCATGGAAAAAAAGCAATGGGGACCGCGACAGCTTCATAAACGCCCTGTATGACGCGCGAGCTACGCAGTTCAGCAGTTCCACGCCGGAAGTGCAGGAGGGCGTGAAACGCAGGCTGAACATCGAGCGCCGGGATGCGTTGAAGGCTCCGAGGATTAAGCCTACGGAGGCCTTGGGGTACGAAAAACAGATTCAAGCGGCTGAACGCCAAGTTACTGCCGAAGCCAGAGAAATTGCCGGGGAATTTGACAACGCTTCCGCTTACTACCTTGAGAAAGGCGATCAGGCTGCGCTTGACGATATTGATTCCAGATTGGCGTCATTGGGCCAAGCTGCGGCACCTGTACGTGCGAAACTGCAAGAACAGCGGCGCATTCTGACTGACCTACAGCCGTATATGCAAGGCACAGCGACAGAGCCTTTCGACCAGCAAGTTAAGTCCGTAGACGCATGGTTTGACAAGACTGTTACAGAATCCAACGCAGCAAGCATGGTAAAAGTGCGCACTCATGCGCTTGCTGCTATTGAGCAGCGGCGTAAGGCTTTTATGAACGACCCGGCTGCGGCAGTCTGGAAAAATGGCGAAACGTCAGCCAGCGTATACGACCAAACAAAAGCCAGTATTGAGCGGCAAAAAGCAATGGCAGGTGACGCTGCAAACTTTACCCCGAAGGCTTTCCCTGTCGAGCAGGCTATGCAGTACAAGGAGAAACTGAAAAGCCCCGATACCCCGATATCTGAAAAGCTGGATATGCTTGTTTCTGTTGGCGCTCAGTATGCTGGTCTTTCGGGGAAAGCCTTCGACGAACTGGAAGTTTCTCCCGCAGCGAGAAGTGCAGCAAGACTTGTCCTTGACGATCCAAACACTCAGTTATTCGCGCGGGATTTGCTTGCCGCCAGCCTTCTCAGCGACAAAGACCTTGATGCTTCTGCTGTAATGACCAAGCAGGAGGCAAAAGAAAAGATTCGGGAGAACGAGCACCTTGCCTATTTGCAAGAAGTTACCAAGCGCCGGATGGACGAAAACGCACTTGCCGATATCAATGGCCTGTCGGATGCGGCGACCAGGCTTGTTATGCTTGGCAAGGAAGACTCCCTTACCAGCCTGGAAAAGCCATATGATTTTGTAGTTGGTAAGAACACGCTGCTGCGCATACCCAAAAGCCTGCAACTGAATCCAGACGCAGTAGAATATGGTCTTACGCAAACGCTTGATAAAATCGAAAATCTTTTGCCCAAGAGTTATACCAAAGAACAGACTGCGGCCCTCAAACAAGTTGGTTATTGGGAAAGCACTGACGACGGGTTTGCCGTGCTTATGAAAGACGGGCTGTACGTGGGCGAGAAGGGTAAGCCAATAATTGTCTCTTTGAAAGAGGTGGGAGCACAGGGAGCTTCCGATAAAGAAAAAAAACTTGGACTGTTTGACCGGCCAAAGCCGCGCGGATGGGAAAAGAGACAAGAGATTTCCAAAACGTTCGGCGCAATCGTGGAAGAAATAGGCTCAAACCGAGCAGCCTATGAAGGAGAAGACTGATGGCTTTTTCATCCGTTGAAGACCTTCTTTCCCGCAGCAATCCCGTAGACCAAAGGGACCGGAGTCTGTTGGAGGCGCAATATATCCCCGACACAGGAGAATACCTGAGTGCGGCAGCGGGCCAAGCATTTGACCGCACCTTTGGTGTGCGTGTTTATGAAGAGGCAGATATCTGGTGGCAGGAACAAAATGCGCCCGGTCTTGCCTACTATAAAGACGAAGATGAATACAAAAACTCGGAACACTATCGCAAAGAAATTCCATACGAAGAAGGCATGTCCAATGTGCGCGCCCGTATGCTTGCCGAGGATTACGACGAACGCAGGCAACGGGAGCGCATAATCGCACAAGGCGACGAGAACGGCCCTTGGTGGTATGGCATGGCTGGCTTTGGCGCTGGGCTGGTGGGCAGTCTCCCCGACCCAATAAACCTTATACCCTTTGGCGGTGGAGCCGTTACCGGAACGAAGCTGGCGGGTATGACGACAAAGCAGGTGCTGGCCAGTAGCGCAAAAACCGGAATCATTGAAGGCGCTGCGGGCAACCTTGTTTCATCGGGATTTGCTGCATGGGACTTGAACCGCAAAGGTGAAAACCTGACGACGCAAGACGTGTTGGTTGACACAATGTTCGGCGCTGTTGCCGGGCCGCTGTTTCATGGTGGCGGGGCCTTCCTTTCTCGCGCCAAAGCACGCGGTGGCATGAGGGCTGATATAAATCTCCTGGTTGACTCCCTGCCGGAAGAAAGCGCCTTGCGTGGCGAGTTTAGCGAAATGCTGCAATCCATGAAAAGCGGAGATGCGGCTTCTTACAAGCAGGCTGGCGATTTTATAGAGATTCTTGGCGGGAGAGATACCGTAAATCTATTGCGGCAATTGTCTATGCCGGAAGAGCGCATGGAAGTGGCCCGTGCCATGGAAAAGGCCCTTGCGGATGTTCTGGACGATGGCACGGCGGATGTTGGTGTTGTCGCAGAAACAATACAGATGAGCCGTGCGCTGGACAGGGTACAGGCGGAAGTAGACGCCAGAACACCAGCCGGGAACGCTGGCGAAGTGCTTGTGGTTATAGAGCCTATCGGTTCTGAATCTATGGGCGTCCAGCGCGGTCCGATGGCAGAGGTGGATGGAGAGATGCGGGCGGCAGGAAGAAGGGCCGAGCGTCAGACAGGAAGTCGTGCAGGGTATGGCCTGACAAAGGTGCTTATAGAGCACCCGGAAGTGACTCGCGCAGATGTTTTATCCATTCCACGCATTATGAGGGAATACGAGCCGGACACAAGTCACGGAGCCGGGCGGACGTGGGTTGTGGAGCGTAAGGACGGTAAAAAGCTGATCATTGGCGAGACCGTCACGAAAGAAGGTGGCATGCTGGCTACCGTTCACATATGGGATGAAAGCCCAACAAAAAGAATCCCCGAGGTTTCTAAAAAGAAAAGCCCCGAGAAGTCCGCGAATCCACGGTTTGCTGCCGTCTCATCGGATACTGCCGGGGTGCCTTTCTCTCAGCGTTCCCGGAGTCCTCGGGGTGATAAGTCAATACTAATACGCGAAGGCGAAGACGTCAACGCTGCAATTGAAAAAGCTAGTGGGAACTCACCGCCAGATGGCGACAGCGGAAGTAATGCGCAGGTAGGACCGCGTAATGTGGACTGGCGAGTTGAGCCAGAACAGAACATGCCGCCTTTACCGGAAAAGGCGGAACTCGCCGCAGCCGATGCCGAAACGACCATCACGGACGCAAATGCAGTAACACCGGAAGAAGCACAGGCTGCCGCCCTGGTAGAAACAGGCAAGGCACGCGAATCGGATATTGCCGAGCTGGCCGCCATTGCCGAAGAGCGCACCACCATCGACAGAATGGACAGCGCAGCGCTGCAAATAGCGGAATGCGTAATGGGGGTAATATAATGGCCTTGTCTAAAAAAGACTGTGTTTCTGCCTTGGCGAAAGCAGGCATGGACGAAAAGGAAGCGCAACAGACCGTTGAGGATATGTTGCAGCAAAAGGCAAAGCTTGCGGCTGATGGAAAACTTGCGCGTACCTCAGACCTCGTTGATGCCATGCAGGCCAACTATGACGCCCTGCGTATGGACAACGCTGTAAAACGCAAACAGGCGGCTCTTGCCATTCTCAGGCGTAGCGAACTTGACGATTTTATACGCACTACCAAAGCAAAAGGCGGGACATTCCACGATGCCATTATGACTAAAATGGTAGGAAACCCGAAGCGCATCTTCGGTGCGCGGCAGTCTATTGACGCCAACAGGGCAGCGATATTCAACACCTTCAACAACCAGTTTGAGCAGGGAATCAGACAAATAGCGAAAAAGAACAATCTCAGCAAAAAAGCACTGCTCAAGATTATAGGAAAAGACCCTGAATTTCGCGCCAAATTCGTCCAGGAGCGCATGGAGCCGGGTAGCGTGAAAGACCCCATGATTCGCGAATTTGCGGAGCTTTACGAGCGATTGTCGGAAGAGATGCGTATTCGTCTTAACCGGGCTGGGGCGAACATAGGCAAGTTGGAAGGCCGCCTGCCTCAGAGACATAATGAAATGAAGATGCTTGATGCGTCCATCGGCACGAAGGACGATTGGATTTCTTTTGTCTCGGAACGCATTGATACGGAACGGTCCTTCTCCGGCCTTTCGCCGGAAGAGGTTCGGGGCGTGCTTGATAACGTATATGACACCATCGTTCTTGGTCGAGGCCGTGTCGCAGGCAATACGGATGTTCCCGCAGTGCAGACCCCGCGCAACATCGCCTCTGGTCTGGATAAGCACAGAGTACTACATTTCAGGGATGCCAAAGCCTATCTGGAATATTCCGACAAATATGGCAGCCGCAACTTGTGGGAATCTATCGTAGGCGAAATGGACAGCGCAGCGCGTACCCTGTCGCTCATGGAAACGCTAGGCCCGAACCCGGAACACATGATTCGCAGCTTGATACAGTCTGAAATAGATGAAGTGCGCCTTGCTGTGGAACGAAAGGAAATCACTGCGCAAGATGGGAAAAAACGCATGGACGAGCTTGAGGGTATGTATACCGGAGGCGGGTATGCCATGGGTGACGTTGCAAAATGGCTGGCCGTACTTACCGGGGAAACCATGCGCCCCGCCAATGTTGGAGCGGCAAAAGCCTGGGGAATGGTGCGAACTGTGCAAAGCATGGCAAAGCTGGGCGGGGCAACCCTGTCTGCCGTGGCCGACCTTTTTACAAAGGCCATGTCTCTGCGCACAAACGGCGCGAATCTCCTTGAGGCGCATGGGCGGGCCATTGGTGACGTTATTCGCACCTATTCGCCGGAAGACATGCGTGTATTGAATGACCTCGGTTTCTACTTCGACCTTGAAAACAGCGCCATGTTGCACAGGTTTGATATGGCCGACACCATACCAGGCAAGATGCATTCGCTCATGAATACCTTTTTCCGCATGACAGGGCTTACCCAATGGACGGAGCGGCAAAAGGCAGGCATGGCGCAATGGCTTTCCAACGCGCTCGGTGATTCCCGCAAGCTTGACTTCGACGGGTTGCACGCTGATGTGCGGGCCATGCTGGAATACCACGGGGTAGATTCTGCCCGATGGGATATTTACCGCAAGTACATGGTCGAAGAGTTTGAAGGCAAGCGCTACATGAATCCTTCCATGGCGCGAAATCTGACGGATGCGCAGATTGCGCATTTGTTGCCGGAACACCTGCAAGGCAAGGTCCGCAAGGGATATTCGCCTGAAACATGGGCCGCTGCCCGCCAACTTGAACTTGACCGCCTACGCACCCGCATCGAAACGGACGCCCGTGCCTTTTTTGTGGACGAAACCAAGTTTGCGGTTATCGAACCGGACGCCCGCACCACCGCCACCATGACGCAAGGGACAAGGCCAGGCACGAAGCCAGGCGAAGCGTTGCGGCTCATCATGCAATTTAAAAGCTTCCCCATTGCCTTTTGGCAGCGCACGGTGGGCGGGCGTAGGTGGGTGCGAGGAGAGTTGCAAGAGGGCATGCATTACGGATTCAACTACGACTCCATAAAGGATGCCTTCACACGCGACACACTGGGCATGGTCAACTACATGACCTCTGCCCTTGCCTATGGATATGTCGCCATGACCTTGAAAGACCTTGCCAAAAACAGAACGCCGAAAGACCCAACAAAGCCTGAAACGTGGGCTGCCGCTGCCATGCAGAGCGGAGGCGCGGGCATATATGGCGATTTCTTTCTCGGCAAGGCCAACCGCTTCGGCAATGATTTTCTTGAAACCCTGGCTGGGCCTACACTTGGCGAACTCAGCAGCATTGTCAATGCGCTCAATGGAATAGCGCACGGGGATGTTGAGAAAGGGCGCGACACCCTTATCCGGGTAGGTATTGGCAACACGCCTTTCGGTAACCTTTGGTACACCAAGGCGGCCACGGATTGGCTTTTTCTTGACAATCTAAAGGAGTGGATGAGTCCCGGCTACAAGCGCCGTTTACGCAAGAATATGGAAAAGGAATACGGCCAGCGCCAGCTTGTGCGGTAACGCAGAGGCAGCAAATTTTAGCTCTTTGACAATCGAATAGTGATGTAGAGGAAAAAAGCGGGGCCGGGTAAACGGCTCGGCCCCGCGATAGATATTGAGAGTTGCGTCTTATTGTCGTAAACTCCCTGCGGGGCATCCTCCGAGTCCCAGACAAGGAGGTGATGCCTATGGTGCAGTTCCTGCTTAACATCCTTTCCGCCGTTGTGGCTGGCTTGGTTGTGGCCCTTATTTGTCGCAAGATGAAATAAGGATGCCCCGGTAGGAGTTGCAATCCATACCGGGGCGTATGCTTGTGTCTCAAAACACAGGAGGGTTGCCCCAGGGCCGGGGAGTGTTTGCGCACAAACCGGCCCGCTTGTTTTCAATATAGCTATTGACTTTTATTTCGTCAATGGCACTTGCCGCCTTGGGAGTGGAGGAAGGCGCAGCGGAAAAAGTAAAGCCCCTCCGAAGAGGGGCCAGTGTTTATTGTTTTTGTTGCGACTGCTCAAGCCGTCCTCGCCTATAGCCGCTCATATAGCCAGCGCCAGCGCCGCCAAGCGCCCCGACAAGAATCTTTACCATATCAGCGATAAAGGCGTCTTTGTCGAGGAAAAGTGCAGTCATTATTATTATAAAAGCAAGGCCGGAAGCTATCCCCGCAAACAGCAAAGAGTGCTTCCTGCTGGCGTTGAATTTCTCGCGCATATCCTTGTTATTTTCAAGTGTGGCGTCGAGGTTTTTAACGGCGAAGTCGTACTGGTGCTTATCTCTTTGTATCTCAAGCTCTAAAGCCTGAGGGGATGCGTTAGCGTTCGGAATAGTGGGAAGCCCGGAGCCATCATTCATAAAGCGCACCTGCCCCGCAGAGTATTCCACCAGCCAAGCTCAAGGCGGTGCGGTACTTGGGTTCTTTAAGCTTCACGGCGAAACCGCCAAGACTTCCCGTTGCCATATCCGCAGGAATAATGCGAACTTCGGCAGGCGTGATTTCTCCCCGCTCTCGACGCCGCAAGTATTCTTCAGCCGAAATAACTTCTTCGGTTTGAAGTACCATGTCGTAAACGCTTTGATTTGTCATGGGGCCTCCTATGACTGTCTTTGTATATTAGCCACCATAGGGAAAATATGCAAGATGGGGGGGCAACGCCCTACATCTGGCTCATAACGCACATAGTCTTCGCGTGGAACTCCGCTGCCTTCACGGCGTGGTCAATCGTGTAGAATATATCATCCCGCACTATGCCCATGTTGACGAAGGCCGAACGCCGCTTGTCCGGCACATTCAAAACATGCCCGCGCATCTTGCGGATTATCTCGAATATCTCCGTTTCGTTCTCGCGCATCGCTTGCGCGTGGTAGCGCATCGCCGCGAAGCATTGTTCCATGCGGTTTGTCAGGGATTGGCGGTCGAAGTAGTCGGGCATGGCCGGGGTAGTTTCCGGCAATGCCTTGGGCAATTCATCAATCTTGCCCTGCACCCACTGAATAGCCTCTTTGACTTGCGCCACGGTCAGACTGTCCACGCTCGCCACGCCGAAGTGCGAATTTACCTGCACCCTTGCAGCCGCGTAGTGTATCGGGGCCATGCCGACCCATGTGTTAATGATAGCGGTCAGGGCCTTACGCTCCGGGTCGGTACGCTTGGATAGGCGGGTTGTGGTGTCGAGGGCCGGTTGCTGACGCTGTTCGGCCTTGTTGAGCGTTTCGAGCACGTCAAGTACCCATACGCGGAAGGCTTTGGCGACCGGGGTGCGAGCGAACATCGCGAGAAGGTGACAGCCGCGAAGGGAGAAAATGCGGGTTTCAACAGGCACGCTCCCGGTCATCAAATTGATGACCACACTCATATCATTGGAAAATTCATCTGATTTTCTTGCGTACAGGTTTGACACGGACTTTTCAGATGAATAGCCCAATGCTTGTGCAAGCTCAGAAGACCGAATCCAAGGCTGCTGGTTGTGTACGACGGGAGAAAAAGAAACTTCGTTGAAAGCGAGAGCAGTAGACATGGGAAACCTCCAAGGGAACTTTTCAGGTTCATGAAGGCAACTCTCCCGATGAGAATTGCCGGGTGCTGAAAACAACCCTTGGAGTTGCGGGCGTATTTCCCGAAGGTATTTTATTAGCCCACACCCGGCAGATATGACGAAGATATTTTACCCCAGACAAAGGGCAAAAGAAAAGGCCAATCTTTCGGGTGGCGTGGCCGCCAAGGGGTGTTTTCAAGCACCGTTAAATTCAGCCAGCCATAAAACGCGGGGAATGTCAAGGCGTGTCTTTCGGCAAATCCCGCCCACAATGTTTGCAGACTATAGCTTGTGGCTTTATTTTTTCTGCGCAGAAGGGGCATACGACCTTGGAATGTTTTTTATTAAACAGGGAGCATCTTCCTCGTAAATTCTCTCGGACGGCATTTACCTCCTGTCTTATCTGCCTACGCTTATTCACCAAATAGGCTATTGCCCCAAGGAAACTGAGAAGGCTTATTGTGAGTTCTGTGCGATATATGCTTCCGTCTTTTAACTCAGCCATCAGTATTGCGCGGGATTCCTCGAATTGGGATATATTCTTTTTATATCTTTCTATTTGCTCCTTGGGCCTGTAGAAATATCCCAAGGTATCCCAATCGGCAGGCTTCCCCTGTAATGCCCGTTCAAGGTTAATGCTTTCAAGGCGAATATTTGTGGAAATATTATGGAGAAGCTCGTTTTTTTCTCCATGCTTTTTGTATGCGGCATATGCAAGCCATGTAGACGCAATAGCAACGAGAAGTAAAAAACAGAATGTATCAAGTGCTTTCATTTTTATAGCCTGCTTTTGCTAATAATACCAGTGCTATCTATTTTATCGTAGCCCCAAAGTTTCCATAGAATGGCGTGACATTCTCTTTTCCGTTAAGTATGAACTTCGTCTTCCTTTCGTCGTGGGTAATGCCGAGCGACAAGCTTGCGCCCCTGCCTACTACGCCTGAGTTCAGGTAGTGGTTAATCGACCCTGCGGGCAGAATGATAAAATCATTATGCTGGTCCTTGCGCAGCACCAACACATAGAACACATTGTATGTATCATATCTCTGGAACGCGGAGTGTGAAATAGTAAACTGATACTTGTTGCCTTCTTGGCAAGAGGCGGTCTTTACTTGAATATAAAAAAACTTCCCGTCCTTACCGGCCACAATATCTACGCCATCGTCCACGGCCATTGTTGAGGCATTGTACCCCCAAAACAAAAGCTCGCTCATGACAGCATGTTCGCCAGCGCAGCCGAGGAAAGACCTTTCAGCCTTCGGGGTTTGTATTTGCGCTTGAGCCGGAACGGCCTTGTCCATGCGTAGGCGATACCAGCCCATCTTGGGTTTGCCTTTACGCGGCCCCTTGTCGTGATTCACCTTGGCAAATGTGGGCTTGCTGGTTTTCAACTTGAGATTTGCAGCCAATGCTTGTCCGAGTTTCTTGCAAAAGTCATCGGCAGCCATTCCCATGTTCTTGTTTTGGCTCACTGCCCTTTCGGCTATTTCTGTAATATGCAGACCCTTTCTGCCAGCATCTTGCAAAATATCTTTCGCAGCTTGAAGTATCGGTGTCAGTTCGTTTGCCATACTGCCCCTACATATTTTCCTCTACCCCTATCGAAAGTCACATATTTGAGCAACGTCAAAAACGAATGCCCGGCTTAGCCAGGCTTGGAGGTGATGAATGTATGACAGTTGAATCGTTAAAAACAAAGGTCATCTACAAGGGCAACGGCTCCACAAACGTATGGCCCTTCCCGTACCAGTACAGCAAGACGGATACGATCTTCCTTGTGCTTACCGACGCCAAAGGGAAAGATTCTATCGTTACGTCAAACTATCGCATTGATGTGAATGCAAGCGGCAATACCAGCGTTGTCTACCCGGTTACAGGCGCAGCCATTGCTTCCGGCACAAAGCTGACGGTGTTCCGAAACACCCCGCTCACGCAAATCGTTGACCTGATCTATGGCGGTGCATTTAACCCGGAAATGCTTGAAAGTTCCGGCTTTGACCGCATCGTGATGATGGTTCAGGAGATTCAGGAGCAGATTGACCGGGCGGTGAAGGTTTCCATTTCCGACGAAAACCCACCAACAACCGCAGAAGATTTCTACGAAGACATGCAGGGCTTTGCCGATGCGGCTGCGGAGTCCGCTGCAAGGTCGGAAGCTGCCGCCGACAAGTCGGAGCAGATGTACGATAAGGTACGCGAAACCGGGGATACGGCGGTAACGCGCATACGCGAGGCAGAAGTGCAGGCCCTTGGCGCTATTGGCTCGGCGGGTGTTGCCGAAGTCGAAAGGGTGCGCAAGGAAGGAAAAGCATGGACGGAAGCGGCTTGCGCGTGTGCGCAGACCGCATGTGAATGCGCTGACGAGGCCTGGCGGGCCGTTGCGTCCATACCGGGAATCGAGGCGGCGCAGTTCACCATAAACGCTTTGAACATCGTGGACGGCGTACTCGTATGGAGTCAGGGCCGCGCCGGGGCTGTGATGCGCGTATCTGACTACGACTGGTGTTCCGGGCCGGAACATGCATCCATCTATTACACCCTTAACAATCAAGGTGAGGTTGTACGCCGTCTGCCGGTTGCGCCTCCCGCCATTATCGGAGGATAGGACAATGAGTCAGATACTGGACAACATTCTTGGCAACGCGGTTATTGTGCCTGATACACAAGACACATGGAGCGCGAGCAAGGCATACCCCAAAAACACATGGGTATACCACAACAATCAGAACTGGACCTCTCGCCGTGACACGATCCCCGGCGAAGAACCCGGCCCGAGCGGAGCATGGCTTCCCGGGCCGAAGGCGGGCGACCTTACCCCCCTATCCCGCCTAATCGCCCAAAACATAGCATCCTTCGACGACGACTACTTCACCTGGGCCAACAACGGCGACTACACCGGCGTACTGACCGTC
>JAJDIC010000027.1 GCA_030266525.1 Desulfovibrio sp. OttesenSCG-928-G15
TGTGGCTGTGAAGGTCCGGCGCAAGGATTGGTTCAAGGGCGACAAGTGGCCGAAGTATTATGCGCTCAAGGGCGGCGGTGATGGCTGTCTTGTTTTGGGCAAAGTGGGGCTGCCGGTATTTGTGGTGGAAAGCGAATTGGACGCCTACCTGCTTGCTCAGGACGCTGCCGGGCTGTGCTCTGTGGTTGCGCTGGGCAGTGCGGCGAATCACCCGGACACCAAGACGGCGGCGTTTATCAGGCAGGCCCCTGCTGTTTTCTATTCACTTGACTATGATGCCCCCGGCAGGAAGCCTTTCGCCTGGTGGAAAGACCATTTCTCCGGCATCCGTGTATGCCCTCCAGTTGTTGGGAAAGACTTGGGTGACATGGTTGAGGCCGGTGTTTCTCTTGCTGATTGGGTTTCTGTCGCGCTGGAAGAGGAAAAGCCGCTGCCCGCCTGGGAAGAAATATGCCCGAAGTATTACCACGGGTGTTTTTCCTGCGAATACATGAATCCTGATGATGTGACTTTTTGCATGAAGTATCAGCGAAACGGAGAATTGATCCAATGAAAGTTGTCGTAGATACGCGTGAGCAGACCCCCTTTCCTTTCCTACATGAGAAGTATGCCGGGACAATTGTTGAGTCGGGAACGCTGGGCACGGGCGACTATTCCCTTGCCGGGCTGACTGACCGCGTGGCTGTGGAGCGTAAATCGTTGCCTGACCTTGTTATGTGCCTTGGCCGGGAGCGGGATCGGTTTGAGCGAGAACTGCAGAGGGCTGCTGCGTTGGATTCCTTCGCCGTGGTCATTGAGGCGGCATGGGCTGATTTGGCCGGTGGACAGTACCGCAGCCAGTTAAACCCACATTCGGCATGTCAGAGTGTTGCCGCTTTCATGGCTCGGTATCGGATTCCTTTTGTGTTTGCCGGGAGTCGGGCCGGGGCTGAGTACGTGTGCTGGTCGTTTTTACGGCAGTATCTTGAGTCGGCACGTAAAAGGTGGGGGCATATTGTCAAGGCGCACGGCGAGTTTTCGGAATCGGGAAAAAAGGAGGGTGCGTGTGAGTGATAACGCAATCATTATCCGGCATGAAACGCTGCGGAAAATTCATGAGCATGTCGAGCATGCCAGAATTAAACATTCGTGGCCGCCAAAAATGGGGCATGTCATGAAATTCCTGATACTGGAATCCGAGGTGAATGAACTCGCAAGGTCCATGCTTAAGAACGATTTGCGGGGAATTCGGGAAGAAGCCCTTGATGCGATAGCTGTATTGGTGCGGATTGTGGAGGGTGAATAGAATGGGGAAACATGACCAGGCGGCTATATCGCGGCCAGTTGAATTGCTTGTCGGGGTAAGGGAGATCGCTGCATTTTTGCGGGTAAGCTACGGGGCTGTTCGCAAAATGCACGGAAGTGGCGCTCCCATTATCCGTGACAATAATGGGACACTGCGGGCAGAAAAAACGGAATTGTGGGAGTGGGAAAAGAGGCAGGCTACGAAATCTCCCAACATTCAATCACTGTAACGTCAGACGGGCTTAATGGCTGAGAAGCCTCTGAAAGCCCACAAAGATCGGGCCTGTTGCAGGCTATATCATATGCATTCTCCATAGCGCCGGGCAGGGAATTGCCCACACCTACTGTAGAAAAATCAGTTGTCCCTCCGGACTGATTCTTTGCTTTAAAAATACATTTTACGCGGACCTGTTTATTAGAATTGCTCATTTTTGTATCTCTATTAAAAAGTTGTCAACCCCATCTCAGCGTTGCTCAGCGTTGCCTACCGTTTCCCACCGATTTTTGCAAGAAACCCCATGCTATGCTTTTCCCCGTGGAGGGAAAAAAGCATGAGCAAACCAGCAAAAGACCATCCTTGGCGTAGGCCATTTTTGCCGTGTGCTGCAGCAAAAGAGCAGGCAGCCATGGGAAAGGCCTTCTATTCTGACCTGTGGGATAAGGCGGCTGCAAAAAAGCGTTTGGCGAATGGCGTAAAGTCCCTGACCTCAAAAGCATAATGGGGAAAACGAGGCTATGCGCACTATCAACAAAATCATAATCCATTGTTCGGCCACGAAGCCGACCATGGATATCGGCGCTGCTGAAATACGCAAGTGGCACACTGACCCGAAGCCCAGGGGCAACGGATGGGGTGACATTGGCTATCACGGCGTTATTCGGCGCAATGGTGTTTTGGAGTCCGGCAGACCCATGAATATTCCAGGTGCGCACTGCGTCGGACAAAACTCCCATTCTATCGGCATTTGCATGGTTGGCGGCATCAACGCCAAAGGTAAGCCGGAAAGCAACTTTACTGCCGAGCAATGGCAGGCGCTTGAGCGCACTGTCAAAGACCTCCTGAAAAAATTCCCCACAGCAACAGTGCATGGGCACAACGAGTTTGCAAACAAGGCTTGCCCGTCTTTTGACGTGCGCAAGTGGTGGTCTGGTGTGCAGTCGAAGCCAAGGGCAACGGCATGAGCCGCGCTGTGTGGTCCTGTCTCGCCTGTATGGCTTTTGGGGCGCTTTTGGGTGGGATTGGGACATACAAGCTTACGGTCCCAATACTCAAAAGCGAAATAGCAGCGCTCGAAGCCGACAGGGAAAAATACAAGTCAGACGCAGCGCAGGCAGCGGTAGAGGCAGCACTGAAAGAACTGACCGCCACAGAAGCGGCGCGGAAGGTGGAAGATGAAGCGATACGAGAAATCACTGCTGTTGCGACACCTGCCCGCAAGGCTGTGCAAGCGGCCAAGGCTGTTACAGGCGGCGTGGATATTGATGCTCCTGGCCCTGACTCTCTCGCTCTCCCTGTGCACCGGATGCGCGAAGCAGCCGTCCAGGCCGGAAGTAGTGACAGTGGTCAGGCCGATATTCCCGCCGGAACATCTGTACGCGCCGATTGAGGTTCCTGAGGTGCCTACGCGGTACACGTTTCGGGAATCGGCACGGCTCAACGTGGAATTGTTTGAGTTGGTAGGACGCATGTCCGCGCAAAGGTTGGCGCTGCGGGAGTGGCGAAACGGGCAAGAGGAGCACAACGGTGGAAAGCCTGACGGAATTTTTTGAGCGCTGCCTGGCGTTCTTACTGCTTCCGGCAACACTCTATGGCGCAGGAGGTGCTTTTATGCATGCGAGACGCAAGGGTAGACCCATACGGCAGACGATTGTCAGTGTCTTTGGTGGCGTTATCACAACCAACATGCTCTCCCCCATCGTGTACGCAAATTCCCCGGAGGCTTGGCATTACACCTTGTTCTTCCTTGTCGGCTGGGGAGGCCTTGAATTGGTGGACAGGCTGTATGAGTCGGCAGCGCAAGGCCTTGAGCGCAGAGTCAACAAGACGATGGGCGGGAGTGGTGACGTTAAAGAGGACAGCGGCGAAGAGGCAGAGTGATGGCGAAGAAACCCACACGCAAGTCCACACCTAAAAAAGAGCGGGATCGCTACGCCGATTTTATTGCCGCCCTTATGGAATATGGCAATGTCAGCCAGGCTGCGAGGCATGCAGGACTTGACCGTTCCGGGGTGTACGCCAAGCGCAGGGAAGACGAATCCTTTGCCGCCGTGTGGGATGATGCGCTAGCCATAGGCGTTGAAGCCTTGGAAGACGAGGCCAAGCGCCGGGCCTATGAAGGTTGGCTTGAGCCCATTTGGCATAAGGGCGAGCAGTGTGGCGAGGTTCGTAAGTTTTCCGATACGCTGTTGATTGTCCTGCTCAAGGCGCACAAACCAGAGAAGTATGCGGAGCGGAAGCAGGTTTCCGGGCCAGATGGCGGTCCAGTCCAGTACGAGGGAAATGTTTCTCTGCCGGAATCCGTTCAGGAACTTATCAAGAAGGTTTCAGGGCAATGACACGTCAGGAAGCACATGCAGGGTACAAGATGGTGCTTGCCGCCATACCCGAAGACGATGGTGCAGCACGCGCTGCCGCCATGCGTGGGCTTTGTCTGTGTGACCTGTTTTTTTTGATGGTGTTTGTTCTTGGCCGAGCCGACATGGACAATGACTGGTGTTTTGACCGTTGCCGGGAAGTACAGATGGAGCCTGACGGGTGTTTGGATTTGTGGGCGCGAGAGCACTACAAATCAACCATTATTACCGTGGGCAAGACCATCCAGGACGTGCTTGCCGACCCGGAAATAACCGTCGGCATTCTTTCCTATAATCAGGATATTGCCAGCAGCTTCCTTGTGCAAATCAAATCTATTTTTGAAGGGTGCGAAGCGCTCAAGGCCCTATTCCCCGATGTTCTGTGGAGCAACCCGGAAAAGGAAGCGCCCGTATGGAACACGGAAGCGCTGATAGTCAAAAGAAAGACTATCCCCAAAGAGGCAACCGTTGAAGCGCTGCCTCTCCACAAAGGTGTCGGAAAGCACTTTTCCCTGCTTGTGTATGACGATGTTGTTACGCCCGACTCGGTGACAACGCCAGACATGATCAAAAAGACGACAGAGAACTGGCAGTTGTCGTTAAACATCGGGGCCAATGGCGGCAAGCGCAGGATGATTGGCACCCGGTATCACTTTAACGACACTTACAGCACCGTGTTGAAGCAAGGCAGCGCAAAGCCTCGTATCTATCCGGCTACCGACAGCGGAACATACGAAGGCAATCCGGTGTTTCTTACGCGCGAACAACTTGATGAAAAACGCCGCGATATGGGTCCGTATGTTTTTGGCTGCCAGATGCTGCAAAACCCGAAAGCGGACGCGGCGCAAGGGTTCAGGGATGAATGGCTACGCTATTGGGAGCCGAAGCGACAAGACGGCATGAACATCTATATTCTTGTCGACCCTGCATCTGCCAAGAAAAAAGACAGCGACTATACAGTCATGTGGGTTATCGGACTACACGATGACGGTTGCTACTATGTCATTGACGGCTTGCGGGACAGGCTCAACCTCACACAGCGCACAGCGGCTCTCTTCCGCTTCCATCGCCAATACCGCCCGCTTGCCGTGGGCTACGAGCAATACGGTATGCAGGCCGACATAGAGCACATCAAGTATGTGCAGGACCAGGACAACTATCATTTCTCTATTACCGTGCTTGGCGGTTCCATGCCCAAATATGACCGCGTGCGCTGTCTTGTTCCAATTTTTGAGCAAGGCCGCATGTTTTTGCCCGGACGCATCGCGTTCAAGGACATTGAGGGAGCTTACAGGGATATGGTGAGGGAGTTTCGCGAAGAGGAATACATTCCTTTCCCCGTGTGCGCCCATGACGACATGCTGGACTGTCTTGCCCGTATTGTTGATGCACAGTTGGGGGCGGCATTCCCCTCTGCCGCGTATACCCCTGACGCAGAACGATATCGGAATGGGCCGCCGCTGGCAGAAATGGAGTGGAGTCCATGGTAATTTCCAGCACACCTATGGCCGACGTTCTTTTGCCCGTGCTTTATGAACGCATGCAAGAAGAAGGGCTGCTTTCACGCGTTGTTCGCGGCGATGAGAGCTTTACCCTTTTCACAGAAGGGGCAAGGCGCTGGCATATAACAGTGGAATATATTGAGCAATATGGGGAGACATATATTGCTGGCTTCTGGTGGCTGACCCCTGTGGGGGAAAGCTCCGCATGTTTTCATTTCTGTCTGTTTCGCCGGTTCCGTCCTTTTGCCAAGGCTATCTATGCAGATATCGCCAGGCGACTGCAAAGCGCGGGAATTATCAATCTCTTTTTTACAGTGGGCCACCGGGACTTGCGTTTTTTCTGCGTTTCCATTGGTGCACGCAAAATATGGAACATCAACAACAAGGAGCAGTTATGGGCGGTGTCGCTGATGTAGTGAGCGGTATTTTTGGGGGAAGCAAAAAACCCTCTTATGAGGTGCCGGAGCAAAAGAAGGTTGAACAAACATCCAGCACGCCCACGGAAGCGGATACGTCCGTATCTTTGGCCGCAGCCGATGAACGTCGCAAACGCCAGCAGGCCGCTGCGGCAGGTGGAACATTGTTGACAAGCGGAACGGGAGCGGCAGGCTCGGCCACAACGCAGAAAAAGACACTCTTGGGGTAACTCGATGGGCGACAAAGAGGAAAAGGTCCAGGAGCTTAAAAGGTACATTGCGTACCTTGTAGAGCTTCGCAAGCCATGGGCGCAAGCCTGGGAGAGCGTGCGGGAACACGCACGCCCCATGCGTGGCTTTGAGGTGAACAGCCTGAAACCAAAAAAGGCCAAGGTGGAAGACCTTATATCGGACAAGACTTCCGATAGTTTTGCCAGCCGTGCCATGCGGATTCTTGCCGCCGGGTTGCATTCAGGTCTTACGCCGCAGAGTCGCTCGTGGTTTTCCTTGCGCATCCAGGATGAAGACCTGATGAAGTACGGGCCTGTGGAAGAGTGGCTCTATACCGTTGAGCGCCGTATCTACGCCGAGTTTGCCCGGTCCAACTTCTACCCGGCAATTCATGCTGTGTATGCTGACCTTGTTTCTTGCTGCTCCGGGTGTTTTGGCATGTCTGCCCGTCCTGGCGTGGGGGTAGTTTTTCAGGACGTTCCTATTGGTCTTTTCGCCTGGGCGCGTGATGTGGACGGCAAGATAAACACCACGGCGCGGTACTTTACCATGACGGCCAAAGAACTTGTGCTGAAATACGGCAACCGCGTGCACGAATCCACCAGGCGCATAGCGGAAAAAGAACCCTTCCGTGAAATGGGATTATATCACGTTGTTATGCCCAGGCCCTACTCTGAGCGGCAAACTGGAAAGATTGACAATACAAACAAACCGTTTGCCTCCTACCTCTTCGAGGAAGGCAACAATACCATGATCGATGAAGGCGGGTTCAACACTTTTCCCTATCTTTGTGCGCGGTGGGACGTAATCGGCGGTGAGATATACGGGCGCGGTGTGGGCTTTGATAATCTGGCAGACATCAGAATGCTGCAAGCAATAGGGCGAGATCAGGCCATGGCCATACGCATGTCTGTAACGCCCCCCATGAAAGTGCCTGCCTCTCTCAAGGGGCAGCCCTTGTACCTTATTCCGGGGGCCAAGAACTACGTATCTGAAAACATGCACGAGGCCATTGGACCCTTGTATGAGGTACGCGCAGACATTGCAGCAGCTACCGCAAAGATTGCGGACCTTCGCCAGGCTATCAGGGAGGGCGAGTTCAACGACTTGTTTTTGATGCTTGCCAACGACGACAAGACCATGACCGCCTATGAGGTAGCGCAAAAGAACTCTGAAAAACTGATGATGCTTGGCCCTATCGTTGGGCGGCATCAGTCGGACATTCTTGACCCCGGCATTTCCGGCGTGTTTCAGGCGCTCAGCGAAATGGGAGCTTTCCCGCCTCCGCCGGAAGAACTCGCTGACACCAATATGGACATTGAGTTTACCTCCATCCTCGCCCTTGCCCAGCGCCTTACGGAGGCCGTGGCCACGCGGAACATCATAAATGATGCAAAGAGCATGGCCGAGGTATACCCGGAAATTATCGACAAAGTTGATTTTGACAAGTCCATTGACCGCATTGCGCTTGTTGAGGGTTCACCGCCTGACGTGGTGCGCTCTGACGAGGTGGTGGCGCAAATACGTCAGCAACGCGCAGAGCAGCAAGCGGCACAAGCGCAGCAGCAGGAAATGATGATGCGTGAGGCGGCAATGATTGAGCAGGCGAAAACGCTTGGCGATACGAACACGCAGCCCGGGAGCGCCCTGGGCGACCTGTTAGGGGCGGCATCATAATGAGCGGCAGTTACGAAGAATACCAACGCGGGGAAGCAGAGGCCAGTTTACGACATGACCTCTACCTGGACGACTTGCGTGTCGTGTTGTCCCAGCCTGCCGGGGTGCGCGTTTTGCGGCACTGGCTCGACGCTACAGGGGCATTTTCCCCTCTTTGCGGGAGAGATGCCGAGGCAACGGTCAAAGCGGCTGCTGTGGCTGATTACGGAAAATTCCGCATGTACGAAATTGTCACCGCTTCGCCGGAAGCGTTTGTACACATAATGAGGGCTGGGGTTGCTTACTCAGCTCAAATGCAGGCCGAAGCGGCCAAGGAGTCTGAAAATGGATGATCAGATTGACGAAAGCACCACCCCGGAAGTCGAGAAACAAGGCGAGGGCGAACAGCAGGCCGACAGCGAGAAGGTTGAGGAGCAACAGCAAACAACTCCTGACTGGACCGAATCATTGCCCGAATCCTTACGCGACATTGCCAAGGGGGCCGGAAGTCTTGAAAAACTGGAATCTGCTCTGAAGCACGGCATAGCCAATGTCCCTGTTTCCGGCGTTGAGGAGATCGACCTCAAGGATTTTGGCGGCGATGATGCAAAGTGGTTCACCGAAGCCGCAGTGAAGTCGGGCCTGTCCTCAGGGCAGATTAATGGACTCGTGCAGGCCTTTGCCGTGGAAAAAGATGCCTTCATGGAGAGGCAACGCATAGCCACGGAAAAGTCTCTCAAGGCGCACTATGGCGAGAGCTATGCGGAAAAGCTGGCCATAGCGAATGATACAGTGCGCCGCTTTAACGATATGAGCGGCGGTGCATTTGACCCCATTTTGGAAGCAGGCCTTGGCAACAATGAGGCGTTTATCAGGGCCATGGTGACCATTGCCGAGTCTGTTTCAGACTCTTCCTTGCCAGGTTTTGGAGCGGGGGCCGGAGGTGATGCGGCCATGAGCACCGAAGCATTTATAAAAGAAACCTTTAACGGCGCGTAAAGGCGCAAGCCAAGGAGGCGCAATATGCCTATGGATACCCCGGCAACCCTGAAAGAGTTGTCTGACTACTACGCAAAAAAACAGCCCCACCAGATTGACCAGTTGACTGAAGAAACAAGCTTTCTCCAGCGGGTCAAATGGGAGCAGGCGAGCCACGGTCTTTGGAACTCCTTCGAAGAAATCACCGAAATCGAAGGCGCTGCGCTTGTAGAGATGAACGCTCCCCTGCCCACCGTTGGGGCGGCGAGTGAATTGAAGAAAATCGACCTCAATATCTTCGGCGGTGAAATGGAATGCCCCGAAGATAAAGCGAAAATGTTCGGGGGCAAGGAAAAATACTTTGCCCGCAAGATGCCGAAGATATTGCGTAAGTCCGGAATGAGCACGGAAAAAACCCTACTCTACGGAAACCTGCGTGCCTATGCTCTGGACCGCAAGGGCAACGCCCTGGACGCCGGGGGAACGGGGAATGCCAACTACAGTATTATTGCCCTGCGCCAGGTCCCAGGAGAAACCATAGGGTTGTACAGCCCAGACGGTTTCAAGAGCGGGGCCATGTTCGACACGATGCCCATCAACGGCGGCAATATCTACAAAGACGCCAAGGGCGTTCTGGTCTACGGAATGCGTCTCAAAGCCTATTTCGGCTACCAGATTGCCAACCATGAAACCGTGGCTTCCATTGTCAATATTGACCTCGCCACACTGCCCACGGAAACCATGATCGATGACATGCTGGACAAGGTACGCGCGTCTTCTGCCAGTACCATGCTGGTGATGCATCCGCGTCTTTTGCGCGCCCTTGGCACAGAGTACAAGTCCAGCCGCCTGCGCATGGGTGTTGGTGAAAAGAACTTCAACACGATGATCACCCATTGGGACGACATTGAAGTTGTTACCACCCGCAACATGCTCAACGGCACGGAAAAGAAAGTAACCGTCAAGGCCTAGGCCGGGCGAAAAAGTAACGGAGCGAGTAATGTATAAAAGTCCTTTAAAGGTTTTCGGCGAGTACCTTGTACCCAAAACCGCCGCTGCCGCGTCCATTGCCGGGGATAATGTTGTCCGTGCTGGGAAAAGCATGTCCGGCCTTGAAATAGTGGTGTGTGTCGAGCCTTCCGACAGCGACCCTGATGTGGGTTTTGATGTCGCCGTGGGTGATACCGTCACCATTTCGCTGCTGCAATCCATGGATGGGGAAACCTTTGTCGCCCTGCCTGAATGGAAGCAGACAATCGCAGCGCCGGAAGACGACCCGACAGCCACAACCATCAGCGCAAGGCCCGGCGATATCATCGCCCGCATGACCATTCCATATGACTGCATGCAGTTCATCAAGGGGAATCTGGCCTTTTCTGCTGCTCCCGTCGGGAATGTAAGCATGTTTCCGGCCTACCTACCCAGATAGCAAAGGGAAAATATAAAGGGGGCTATCGCTCTGGTAGCCCCTTGATGGAGATAATATGTCGGCCAACTGGATAGATATATGCAACGTGGCCATATGCTACGCGGGTGGGCAGCCGATTCAGAGCCTAAGAGATTCGTCGGAAGAAGCAAGAAAGTGTAACTTAATGCTTCCAGGCGTACGCCAGGAAATACTGTCTTTGCATCCGTGGAACTGCGCGACAGAATGGCGCATTCTCGGCATGATCGGCGAATCCGGCAAAAGCGGGAAACCTGGCTGGCCGTACCGCTATGGCTTTGCTCAGCCTGAAAACTGCCTGCGCGTTATCCGCATTGAATCCGGCCTGCCCACGGGAAGCAGGGCTACCATAGCCAGTCCAGGCGTGCCATATATTACCGCACTGTTTGACTCGCAGCGCATACTTGTTTGCGACGAAAAAGCGCCGACCCTTGTATATATTGCAGATGCCGTGTCTGCCTCTACCCTCACTCCAGCTTTGAAATCTGCGTTGGAGTTCCTGCTTGCTTCCCGTCTTGCCCCTCCTCTTTCTGGAGGCATGCAACGGGCCAAAACCCTTGCCGACCAGTACCGGATAGCCCTGTCTGAGGCTATTCTGGTTGACGCGCGTGAAGAACACGGCAGTATTCCGCGTGATGACACGTATTTGCGTGAACGAGGCACGACAGCGCCATACTATGGCATTGGTGACGGCCTTGATCCGTGGGGGCGTCAGGCATGATAACCCGTGCGCATCAACCCGCCTTTACTTCCGGCGCTCTTTCCCCTGCCCTTTGCGCCCGCATAGACCTGCAAAAATATGATTCAGGTGCCAAGGTTCTTGAGAATATTATTGTGCGTCCGGAAGGGGGGGCAACGAAAGCCCCTGGAACGCGTTTTATCGCCGACACCGGAGCCGCTGCAAAGGTTCGCTTGATTCCATTCATTTTCAGCACATCGCAAAGCTATGTTCTTGAATTTTCAGACAAGCGCATTCGGGTAATAACGGAAAACGGGGTTGTTGTTGATAGCTCCAGCGCTCCGGTGTCCATAGCTACTCCATACGCGGCAGCTCACCTCTTTGGAATTTCCTACACGCAGAGCGCAGACGTTATGTATCTTGCCCATCGCGGCTATGCACCCATGAAGCTCATGCGGTACGGACATGATGACTGGAGGCTGGAAGCAGTGAGCTTTGCACCAAAAACGCCTGCTCCGCAGAGTGCGCGAGCTACTTTTTCTGTTGAGGAAAAAACAGGACGAACGTGGCGTTATGTGGTCACGGCAATAGATAGAGACACGGGAGAAGAAAGCCTACCTTCCAACGTGGCCTCCGTTGTCGGCTCCGAGTCTATGCGTGTTGGTGTGATGATGGACGGTGAGCCTGTTGAGGATTGGTATGCCAACATATCCTGGAGCACCGTATCCAATGCCAACGAATACCGCGTTTACAAAGAAACAGCGGAAGGGAGCGGGTTTTACGGATTCGTCGGTAGCGCAGTAAATGCCAAGTTCGCAGACCGAAACATATCCCCGAACGCCGAAGACTCTCCACCCGTGGCTAACAATCCTTTTGCCAGAGGCAAGAACCCGGGATGTGTGGCGATACATCAGCAGCGCCTGGCTTTCGCTTCTACAACTTCCAAGCCGAACACAATCTGGTTAAGCCGCACAGGAAGTTTTGAGAATTTCACAAAATCCATGCGCGTCAAGGATGACGACTATATAGAGGCGACAATCGCTTCGGGTAAGATGAACCGTATAGTGTGGATAAAATCCTTACGGGAATTGGTTATTGGCACAAGCGGCGATGAGTGGGAGTTACGCGGGGAAAGTAATGTTCTTACCCCTGGCGGGATAAACGCCAGACAGCAAAGCGCACGAGGCAGCGCAGAAAATCTCGAACCCATAGTAGCAGACAACCTTATCCTTCACGCGGGCAGGACCGGGGCCAATGTATACGATCTGCAATACAACTACACAGCAGACTCCTACAGGGGCACAGACAGATCACTTTTCTCTTCCCATTATTTTTACGGTCGGCGCATCGTGGACATGGATTATCAAAGCGACCCAGGCTCAACCGCATGGTTTGTGATGAGCGACGGCGCTCTTCTCGGGTTTACATGGCTCCCTGAGCAGGAGGTTTTCCCCTGGCACAAGCATACGACAGACGGGGCCTATGAGTCGGTGTGCGTTATACCCGGAGAAAAGCAAGATAATGTGTTCTTTGTTGTGCGCCGGAAGGTGAACGGGAAAACGGTGCGCTACGTTGAAATACAAACACCGCGTTTTGAAGTGTCAGAGGGCTATGAGTCCATGTCGAATGAGCAGCAAAAGAATATTTTGGCTGGGGCATTCTTTGTTCACAGTGGACTGAGTTACAGCGGTACGCCAGTAAAAGCCGTTTCCGGGCTGGGGCATCTTGAAGGAAAAAAGGTTGCCATTCTTGCAGATGGAGCGGTGAAGCCAAGTCAGGTTGTCAAAAACGGGCGCGTATCCCTTGAACGGGAGGCATCCATAATACATATCGGGCTTCCGTATGCGTCCAAACTGGAAACGGTGAATTTCGAACCGACTATGCAGAATGGTGTCTCAGTAGGGAAGAAAAAGCGCATAGCAAAGGTATCTGTCAAGTTTGAAAACTCCTGTGGTGTCCTAGTGGGGATGAACGGGCAAATGACAGAGGTCAAATGGCGTACTACCGAGCAGTTTGGTCTGCCCCCAAGGCTTCGCAGCGAAACATATGAGGTAGTCATTCCTGGGGGGTGGAATAGGGAGTCGAGCATCTCCATTGAGAGTCAATCTCCTCTGCCCTTCACAGTTCTGAGTATAACCCCAGAAGTTGAACTGGAGTATTGATAATGGGTGGATTCGCACTTCCGATAATGATGGGCGGCGCAAGCGTTCTTTCGGGCGGTATGCAGATGAGCGCCATAGATCAGGGTACAGCGGCACAAGTAAGCGCAGCCAAGTACAATTCCGCAGAAATGGAGCGACAGGCAACCATTAGCGATATGCAGGGCGTTGACGCTATAGAGCGCGGCGAGGCAGAGCGCCTGAAATATATGCGGGGAGCACAGCAAGACATGGGTTCGACAGCGGCTCGTATGGGGGCTTCTGGCATTGCTGTTGACTCCGGTTCTGCCCTGGACGTTCTTTCCGACTCCGCCGCTGAATCTGCACTTGATGCTGCGACAATACGCCACAATGCCAAAAATGAAGCATGGACGTATGGTGAACAGGCTCGCGACTATCGCAACCAGGCCATGATGCAGCGCAACTCTGCGCGGGACGCCATAGCAGCGGGAAAAATACAAAAGAGCCGTACGCTTTTAAACACCGCAGGAAGCCTTGCAATGGCCGGGTTGGCGGCAGGTTGGGGAAGCGGTGAATCTTCAACTACAGCGGCGAAGGCAGAAAGCAGCGGCATTTTTGGCGTGGATAGAGGTGTCTCTTCCGCATGGTCGCCGAAGAATCGCTATGCCTGGCTTCCTAACGGGGGGCTTGGCTAATGTCTATCCCAATTCGCAGCATAAACCCGCAAGGGTTCAGGGGCACAGGAGGGACTCGCGCTACTCCCAATTCTTTCGGAGCGCAGATTGCCGATGCAGGCATGGGGCTTGCGAACACTGTCGGTGACGTTGGCGGGCGCTTGGGTGTGGCCATTGATCGCGTGCGTCTTGAGCGTGAGTCGACGAATATGGTTGCCAAGATTACCGGACTGCAAGACGACTACCGTGCATTCGACACGGAATACCGCAGCAAGAACAAGGGGCAGAGCGCCCTTAACGCCACACAAGATTACGATGAATTTCTCGGCCAACGCATAGAGGAGTATCGGGCTGGTATTACAGACCAGCGGGTGTTGAACGACTTTGACAACAAGGTGAGTTCCTTCCGGCAATCCGTGCTGAACGGTGCGGCCTCCTACCAGATGCAGGAGGAAAAGAACTGGAAGGTTGACACGCTGGACGCTGCCCGTACCGACATGCTCAAGATTGCGGCAGACCCGAATGCGCCGGACGAAATACGGCAGATGGCCCTTGATTCCTATGCGCGCGAGGAAGAGGCGCTCTACCCTGGCGTGAAGGAGATGCGCCAGCGGGAAACGGAAGAGCTTTTTCGGAAGGCCAGCAAGGAGAGATTCGACCAGCAGTTTAGCACGCATATGCAGGCCGATGACATTGATGGGGCAAAACAGATTGTCTCCGCCGCATCAGGAAAAACAAATATTCCCAAGATAAACAGCGACAACATAAAGGCCGCTGTCGAAACGTACGCTGACCATCCGAATGTACGCGCCTTCTTGAATGTCATCGCCAAAGCCGAAGGCACACACGGAAGGGGTGACAACGGCTACAATATCAGTTTTGGCGGCTCCACCTTCCAGGGCTATGGTCGCCATCCCAACGTAAGCCGCCAGTTTAAGCAGACAGACGGCAAAACCAATTCCACCACCGCTGCCGGGCGATACCAGTTCCTTAAAGGAACATACGACGAAGCGGGCAAGGTCATGGGCCTTGACGACTTTTCCCCGCGCTCACAGGACAAGGCTGCCGTGTATTTGATTGCAAAGCGCGGTGCTCTGGAAGACGTTGTTTCCGGGAATGCCGAAGCTGCTCTGAAAAAGCTCGGCAAGGAATGGGCCAGCCTTCCGTCATCCCCTTATGCTCAGAAGACGCGCTCCACGAAAGAGGTCATGGGCTGGCTTGGGTCATTCGGGTATGGGATGCAGCTCAAGCCGACCGAGGAAGCAGGATACAAAAAGGCTATTGAGGTTGCCGAACACAGAGCAGAGGCAGCCAAAGAGAAACAACAGAAGGAAGCGCGTCAGCAGATTGTTGATTCTTCCTTTGCCTCCATGCAAAAGCTCATTGACCCCATGCCGCTTGATGATCAGCGCGTTGTTGGTGAAGCCATGATTGCCCAGGTGGAAGACGAGGACGCCCGCGAGCAGTTGGGCAAGAAACTCAACTCCGACCTTTCCAGAAAAAAGACCCTGCAAAACGCCAACGATATGAGCCTTATGCGCCAATATCGTGAGTTTTCCAAAGAAAATGGCTGGACGCATGCCCAGGCTGCGGCTGGTGTGGACAAGGTTCAAGGGCTTAGCGAGGAAGGCAAAGAAAAACTGCATGCCAGCCTGACCAAAGACGGGCAGAAGACAACTCCGCAGAACCATACCGCGTACAACGATCTGCGCCGGGCAATCGACAGCGAAGTCATTGCCGACGATACGGCGATAGACTCTTTCGCATTTGAACGCGGGCTTACGGATGCGCAGGTTAAGGGAGCCAAGAAATATTTGGAAGAAGGGGGCAATACGGCCAAGGTCAGCATTAGCCGCGTTGAGGGCCTATTTAAGCGTATGGGGAAGGGCGCGAAGCCGCCTGAAAGCCTGTATGACGATGTTATCAATAACCTGGAACCAGGCAAGCCCATCACTGAAGAACATCTTCGCAAGGCCATTTCCCGTGCCTATATGACCGGGGAAACACCTGATGGGTCAATATATTGGGGGTATGGCAAGGACGAAAGCTATTCGGAGGCTGTGAAGCGTGGGCGTGGGCGAGATTGGCTGCCGGACGTTACCGAAGAAGAGCAGCATGAATATGGCGCGGCCTTGCGGGCTCGAGGTGAGAAAGTCACAGATGTTAAACTGCGCCAATATAAAAAATATGAAATCATGAAAATACCTGCGGAGAAATAAGACAATGGAAGCAAATCAAACTGTCGCACCCCCGCAGGGCAATGGTGTTCGCCTGGCGCTTGAAGCCACTGCGGACCTTGACGCCAAAAAAGCGGCCAGAGTCAGTCTGCTTGCCAAGAGCCTTGGTATGCCGGAAGGTATTGTTATTGAAAACCCATTTCTCGCCGAACAGGAGATTCACGCACGGGAAATAGAAAAGAGTTCCGTGTTTGCCAAGTGGGCCGAAGAAAGGGCCATAAACGCCGCTTTAGCTCGCGACGACGCAAGGCCGATGGGCGGGGTATTTGATCGGGTTTCAAGCTTTGTCACAGACAACGCTGACGCGCTGGACCGGGCGCTTGACCGGGGAGAGGCGCAGGTACAGTTTTCCCGAATGGGCAACAGGCTGTACCACGGCGATAAGTCTGTCATGGCTGAGTATGACCGCCTGTACAAAAAGGCGTATCCTTATGCTGAACAGGATGCCTTCGGCATTTTACAGCCGGGCAATCTTCCTTCCATTTTGCAGCCGCTAAAGCCTGCGCCGCCAAAAGAGTATCCTGCCGACAAGCCTCTCCAAGCCGATCTTGACGCACTATTCGCCGATACCCGCATTGCGCCCCTTGAGCAGGAAATAACAGATAAATTTTCCGTCGCGCCACACATCCATGAAGTGGAGAGCACAGGCGAAGACAGCAAGCCGGAAACGCGGGCGGTATTGCTGCCAAGCAGGGATGAAGCCGGGCAACCCGTAAGCAAGGACGCGGCTGTTGCCAAGTGGCTGGAAGACGGGAAGCACGCTGGCATATTCAATAACGTATGGGACGCAGGAGCGTTTCTCTCGCAATCGCCGGAGCGCCAGCGGGAATTGTATGCCAACTGGAAAGAAAAGCCGGAAGAGACGCTTGTAGAAGGCGCGTTTGGTCCTGTTGGCGGCGTTGAACAACTTCCGCGCATGTTCCAGGAGCAGTTGCCGGCGCAGATTCTTGGGAGTCTACAGGGCGGCACGCTTGGCGCGATGGGCGGCTTTGCCATTGGCGGTCCTGCTGGGTCTGTTGGTGGGACGGGTACTGGTGCCTATTTGGGCTGGCTGGGGGGGGGGATTCAAAAGCGCGTACCTGTCAGAGCGCGGCTCTTTTATCATGGACCTTGCCCGCGAAAAGGATGCAAACGGGCAACCGCTTTCTGACGAAGTATTGCGCGCCGCTTCCGATACGTATGCTTTTCTTGCCGCAACGGTAGAAACTGCTGGCGAGGCGGTGTTTCTGAAGCTGCTAAAACCGCTTGGTCTTGGCAACGTTGGCAAGGGTGGCATTCGCGGATTCGTCCGTTCTGCTGTTCGCAAGGCGGCTCTTGACCGCTCTACTGGCTGGGCAATGCTGGATACGGTTTCACGTCTGGGGCTGAACGCCCTGTCCGAAGGCGTTGAGGAGTCTGCCCAGGAAGCGCTTTCCATATTTACCGAGTTTGCGGCCAAGGGGTACGA
Organism: Desulfovibrio sp. OttesenSCG-928-G15; assembly: GCA_030266525.1. The sequence continues at coordinate 17,243 of JAJDIC010000027.1, forward strand.
AAATCATGTCAACGACAAGAATTTTGTCGGGAATAATTTGTTCACGGCAGAGAATGCGGAACGGATAAAAGAATCCTTCGGTGCCGGGTCCGTAGCTGGATTCTGGCTCGGCAGCGGTCCTATCATGGCTTCCGGCGCCATGGACATACGCAGCGCCCGAGCCGCCAATGAATACGCAAAGCAGCATCTTGAGTTGCATGAGTTTGTTGAAGAAACGAGCACCAAGCAGCTTTCTCCGGCGCACATGCAAAGCGCCCTGGAAGCTGCCGGGCCTGCCATGCTGGAAAAGGTTGAACTGCCAGCCGATGCGGCGCTTGAGCTGTACCAGAGCGGAACGGACGTGCTTTCTCCGTTGGGCATTACAGAACAAGAGGCCGTAGCGGCAGCGGAACATGGGCAGTCGTTTACCGTGCAGGCCAGCAGGATGCACGCTTACCTTGACCAGCAGCAGTTTGACGCGGCAGCACAGATTATGCGGCGCGGCGCGGACGGCATGAGCGTGGTGGAAGCGGCAAGGCTTGACGAAGAGCTTGCCGCCAATGCTGCCACGATGCTGGAACTCTATCAGGGCCAGGCCGAAGAATTTGCCGCCTTTGATGCCGCTGTTGCCGACCTTCGGACACAAACCATTGCGAGCGTCAACGCTGTTCCGGGGTTGAAGGCACAGGCTGAATCCTTGGCTGGCGGTGTAGAATCGTATGTTGATACATGGCTCAAGCCCATGCAACAGTTTGCGCAACGCATGGTTGTAACGGGACGAAGCCCCCTTGAGGTGTTCAAGAAGATTTCTGTTCAGAGTCTTTTACGTTCGCGCATACGCCCGGATCAGCTTGATTTTTCCAACATGACGGAAGAAGAGCAAATCGCCGCGTATGAGCAGATGGAAGAGCGCGAAGCCAAGAGGGAAGCCAAGCGTGAAAGTCTCCTTAACAGGGTACGCGGGCGCATTGACGGCAAGAGCCTGCAACGCGACTACCCTGACGCCTACCGGGAAATAACCCGTCTGCACGGTCCCATATTCAAAAGTCGGGAAAACGGCGGTGTGCCCCTTGACTACCTGGCTGCCGAGCTTGTTTCAGAGAACGTGCTTGAACAGGGTATGGGGGCTGACGAGTTGCTTGAAATGCTGAAGATGCCGAAGAGGCGGTATTTTCAGCCAGTTAACTTAGACGTCAATCCCGATCAAAAAATATCTGTAGTTCCGCTAGATGGTGCAACTCCTCTAGGTTTTACAGGGAGCGAGGCAAAAAAATTTGTCTCCCGGTGGAAAGGCATACCTCTTGAAATCGGCACAGACGCAACAGGAAAGGTTAAGGCAGAGATTTCCCGCAAAGATCCACGGCATCCCTTTTGGTCGAGTCACGAGTCGGGCAGAAAAAATAAAGATCGGCTTGCAGCACTGTCTGAACTCGAACGCGTTCTTGCCGGAGCTGTGCGGATTGAAGATACGGACGCGAAACACCAGGGGGTAAACAAGACAATACGGTTTTATGCGCCTGTGTCGCGTGGCGGTGAAATTGCCCTACTGCGTATTATTACACATGAAATGAAAGGGAAAACCGCCGAAATAGACGGGGTTGAGGTATACGACATAATAAGAGAGCGCCCGTACTCCTCAAGTGGGCGAACCACTGAGAGAGGAGTTACCGGGCACCCTTCAAAAATAACAATACGCCAGATGCTTTCTGGCGTCAAGGACTCGGAAGGCAAGGTTTACTTTCAGTCGGCCTACCATGGAAGCCCGCACCGCTTCGACGATTTTAGCTTAGAGCATATAGGAAGCGGAGAAGGCGCACAGGCATATGGCTGGGGACTGTATTTTGCCGGTAAAAAGGAAATTGCTGAGTGGTACAGAGAAAAGCTTGCGGTAGACGAAGACGCCTATTGGGCAAACGGAGATATGTACAGAGTATACATGAGTGGAGGCGTAGAAAAGACCTTTGAATGGTCAGACGGGTACAACACGGAAATTCTAAGCAGTAGCGACCCGGCCTCTTACGCTCTGGACGCCATCGTAAAAGAAAAAACGAAGGAAGATGCAAAGCGGCGCGTCCGTGATGAGATGGAAGATTACGGCGAGTCGGAAGATGATATTCTACGCGCCATAGAGCTTGTCGAAGAGTTTGAAAAAGCCACACCGGGGCAACTGTATGAAGTAGATATTCCCGAAGATAGCGAAATGCTGGATTTGGACGCGCCTCTCTCGGAACAGTCAGAAGGGGTAATAGATGCCCTGTTGTCTATAGAGCAACACTTGCCGCAAAACACCCTTGAAGACTTAGGGGGTGACATTTCCCTTTTGCTCGATATGGACCAGACGGGAGCAGATTTTTACGGCACCCTTAGCTCTTTGATCGGCGGGCCGGAAGAGTCCTCGCGACTCCTTAACTCCATAGGCGTTAAAGGAAACCGCTATCTTGACGGAATCAGCCGAGACAAGGGAGAAGGCACTCACAACTATGTGGTGTTTGACGATTCGGCCATTGACATACTGAATACATATTATCAATCGGGAAAGAGTAAAGCCCGCGGTTCCGTCTCAATCCACTCCGAAGGCTACCTTGTCAACCTGTTCCGCAAGGCTGATCTCTCTACCCTGCTCCACGAAACCGGCCATATCTTTTATGAAGAAATGGAATTTGCCGTTCGCTCCGGCGTTGCTGACAAAACCATGTCAGACGACTTTGAGACGCTGGGCAAATGGGTTGGAGCTTTGCCAGGTGCGGCCCTGTCTGAAGAGCAGAGGGAACAAATAGCACGAGGTTTCGAGGCGTATCTTATGGAGGGCAAGGCCCCGTCTGAAGAGTTGGCAGGCGCTTTTGCCCGCTTCAAAAAGTGGCTCACGACGATTTACAAATCTGCGAAGCGCCTCAAAGTCGATCTTAACGATGATGTGCGAGGCGTCTTTGACCGTATGCTTTCTCTTGAGCAGGAAATGGCCAAAACGGCGGCCAGGTTTGAATTGCTGGATCTTACGGAAAGCCAGCTTGATGCCCTGGGTGTTACCGGACCAGCGCGGGAATGGGCGCGTAAACTGATGACAGCCGCCCGTGAAACGGCTTCCCAGCGCCTTGAGGAAGACCGAAACCGGGACAGGAAACGCCGACTTGGGCAGTACGCCAAGGAAGCACGGAAAGATCTGCTGGAACAGCCCGTATATGCTGCCCGCTCCGACATGCGCAAGACACCGCTTGACGCCGCCACTGTGCGCGAATTGTACGGTGAAGATACAGCCGGGGCGCTGCGCAAGAGCCTGCCTTTTGGCCTGCAAGAAGAAGGCGGTGTTGACCCTGAAATATTTGCCGCCGAACATGGTTTTGATAGCGGCTCCGATATGGTTGCCCAGATTGTCAATTCTCCTTCCCTGAAAAAAGCAGTGGAGCAGCGGGTTAACCAGAAGGAATCCGAGCACGATGCCGCGTTCCCCCCTGCCGATTATCTGGTTGAAACCGCGCAGGCTAACGAGCAGGTTGCCATGGTAGGTAAGTATCTGGCCCAGAACCTTGGCAGGCAACATGTGCAGCAGGAAGCCTTTGCGCGTGTTGTGGAGCAGGAACTTGCGGGCATGCCCATGGGCAAGGCCGTGCAGACAGGGAATTTCCTCGCTGCCATGCGTCGGGCGCTCAGACAGGAGCGGCTTGCTATCGGCAGGGGCGACTTTTCCGCTGCCCTGGAAGCCAACCACAAGGCTCGGCTGAACATGGAGTTCGCCAGCCGAAGTAGGGAAATAGCCAGAGCGCAGGGCGTGATGCAGCGCCTCGTGAAACGCTTCATCGGCATGAGCAAGGCAGACCCGGATGCCCGCTATATCGTCATGGATACGGGCATGCGCCATGGTCTGAACACTTACCATGAGCGCCTTGGCGAAGGCCGGGACGTGCGCACCGTCCAGGGCTGGCTTAAAGAAGCCGAAGCCAACGGCTACACCATCTATGCCGACGATGCTATCTTGTACGGACAGGGTAAGCCCTGGCGGGAAATGACGCTGACTGATTTCGAAAGCCTTTCCGAAGTCATCAACCAGATTGTCACCGTTGAACGCAACATGCGACAGGTAGATACCCTGCAAGGTAAAGCCGACCTTAAAGCTGTGGCTGATGGTATTGCGAGCAGTATCTACAAGCACCGCAACCCCAAGACGGTAAAAACCGTAGAAGGAGAGCATGGGGCGGTAAAGGCCCTGAAGGGCGTGCATGCCATACACATGAAAGTTGAATCCATGTGCATTGCGCTTGATGGCGACACACGCGGCCCGACATGGGAGGCTATTTACCTGCCCATCGCCAACGCCGAAGATGCCCAAAGCCTTCGTTTCAAGGAGGTCAGGGACGCGCTTGTTTCCACAGATTTGTTCGGACGATACACGCGCAAAGAGCTCGCCAACATGGGCAGCCGCAAGAAGCTTGTTCGGGAGGTGGGGGAAAGTCTGACATGGGAAAACAGCGTTGCCCTGGCACTGAACATGGGAAACGAAACCAACATCAGCCGCATCAAGGACGGCCACGGCTGGAACGACGACCAGATTTCAGCAGTATTGCGCACGCTCTCTAGGCGGGATTGGGGGTTTGTACAATCTGTATGGGACTATATAGGCAGTTTCAAGGAGGAAGCATTTTCCCTGCAAGAACAAATATCTGGCATGCGGCCTGCGTCCGTAGAGGCCAGGCCATTCACGGTGCAAACAGCAGACGGCCATACAATACAGATGCGCGGCGGCTATTACCCTATAAAATATAATTCCGAAAAAGGTTTCCGGGCATTCATGCAGGAACAGAAGGCCATGGACAAGGAATTGTTCGGCGGGCGCAACTACGGCGCGGCCATGACCAAAAACGGCCACTTGAAAGAACGCGCCAACGGCGGCATGGGCAGTCCGCTGTTATTGGAACTCTCCGTAATCACGGACCATGTGTTCAACGTAGTGCATGACATCACCTACCGCAAGGCGGTGCTTGATGTGTCCAAGGTCATCAAGCACAAGAAGGTGCGCGAAGCCATAGAGAGCACGGTCGGGCAGGAGATGTACCGCGAGATCATGCCGTGGTTGCAAGATGTCGCCAATGAGCGTCAGGAGCCTATGCACGCCGTACATAGGTGGGCAAGGTGGGCGCGGGCTGGAAGTAGTATCATGACCATGGGGTACAAGATGACCACCATGCTTGCCCAACCCTTGGGTTTCACTCAATCAGCGGAAGTGTTGGGTTATAAGTGGGCCGGATCAGGGTTGAAGCGGGTGTATGGCAATCCGCTCAAAATGCCTCAACTATTGGAAGAAACGTTCGCGCTATCGCCGTTCATGGCCAACCGTATTAAGAGCTTTGATCGCGAGGTGCGCGATATGGCAAAGCAACTTAAGCCGGGAATGGGGCGTTTCGCTTGGGTAGACAAGGTCAAGGATAACGCCTTTGTTCCCATGGGCGTATTCCAGATGGGCGTTGACCTGCCCACTTGGTGGGGGGCCTTTGAAAAAGGCATGCACGATCTGAATGGCGATGAAAAGCGGGCGGCATTATACGCGGATAGCGTTGTGCGCATGAGTCAGGGCAGCGGAAGCACAAAAGACTTGGCGCGGGTACAGCGTGGCGGCGACTTGTTGCGCCTTACCACTATGTTCTACTCCTACTTCAATACGCTCTACAATCTCGGTGCCAGGGGAATCACAGCCCTCAAGGAAGACCACAGCCCTGCGGGCATATTCAAGGCGGCAAATACAGCGCTTTTGCTCTGGTTTGTTCCTGCCGTCATCAGCGAATTATTTGCCGGGCGTGGTCCCGATGATGATGAAGCCCCGGCAGAATGGGCGGCCATGAACATTTTGCAGTATCCGTTTCAATCTGTTGTCGGGGTGCGTGATGTGACCAATGCCATTTTCGGGGAATACGGCTACCAACTCACCCCGGCTGAATCCGCTCCCAAGGCAATCGTAAACTGGTTCAAGGCCGTCAACAAGGCCCTGGAAGCGGAAGACGCGGGCAAGATGATAAAGCCGACGGCAGAGGCCGCAGGATACCTTTTTGGGCTGCCTATGAAGCAACCTATCATAACCGTTGGTAATATGTGGGACTATATTACCGGCGAAGATCCGGAGTTCTATGCGCGGGACTTGTTTTTTGTGAAGCCAAAGAGCAGGAGGAAGTAGAGGTGACAGTTGAAAAATCCATAAACCTCGTACGGTACGAGGGTAACGGCAGCGCCTACCAATTCCCGGTTCCATACCGGGTGTTAAGCAAGGGGCATATTCGCCTGTTCCGGTATGACATTGCCGCAAAGGTCCAGACTGAGATTACAAGCGGTTATGAGGTGATCGGCGTGCCAGACGGACCCGTATCTGTGTCCCTGTCTGCCCCACTCGCCACAGGTATGCGCTTAACCATTGTGCGGGAAGTTCCGTACTTGCAACTTACAGACATTACCAATGGTGACGACTTTCATGCCGAAGTTTTGGAAGGCATGGGCGACGACCTTGAAATGCAAATACAGCAAATAGCTGAAATTTGTTCTCGCGCGATTACTATATCGGTTTCCGATGAAAACCCACCCAAAACCGCAGAAGACTTCTACGAAGACATGCAGGGTTTTGCCGATGCTGCTGCGGAGTCCGCTGCAAGGTCGGAAGCTGCCGCCGACAAGTCCGAGCAGATGTACGAGAAGGTACGCGAAACCGGGGATACGGCGGTAACACACATACGCGAAGCCGAAGTGCAGGCCCTTGGTGCTATTGGTTCGGCTGGTGTTGCTGAAGTCGAAAGAGTGCGCAGGGAAGGAAAGGCCTGGACGGAAGCAGCTTGTGCGTGTGCGCAGACCGCATGCGAATGTGCTGACGATGCCTGGCGGGCCGTTGCGTCCATACCGGGAATCGAGGCGGCACAGTTCACCATAAACGCTTTGAACATCGTGGACGGCGTACTCGTGTGGAGTCAGGGCCGCGCCGGGGCTGTGATGCGCGTATCTGACTACGACTGGTGTTCCGGGCCGGAACATGCATCCATCTATTACACCCTTAACAATCAAGGAGAGGTTGTACGCCGTCTGCCGGTTGCGCCTCCCGCTATTATTGGAGGATAGGACAATGAGCCAGATACTGGACAACATTCTTGGCAACGCGGTTATTGTGCCTGATACACAAGACACATGGAGTGCGAGCAAGGCATACCCCAAAAACACATGGGTATACCATAATAATCAGAACTGGACCTCTCGCCGCGACACCCTCCCCGGCGAAGAACCCGGCCCGAGCGGAGCATGGCTTCCCGGTCCGAAGGCGGGCGACCTTACCCCCCTCTCCCGCCTAATCGCCCACAACATCGCATCCTTCGATGACGACTATTTCACCTGGGCTAACAACGGCGACTACACCGGCGTGCTGACCGTC
>JAJDIC010000028.1 GCA_030266525.1 Desulfovibrio sp. OttesenSCG-928-G15
ACAGTTTGCACGGTGCCGCCGTAGATGGTGACTGTGTTATTTGCAACAACCTTGCCCATGCCCGCGCTACGCGTTTGCCCGCCCATGGCAGCTCTCATTGTGCCGCCGTATACGAAGACCTTGTTGCCGGTAACGTTGCCCGCTACGTTGCCCACCGCGTTTACGCCACCAAATACAGTGTGGCCCAGTTTGCCGCCGCGTACTATTACCGTGTTGTTCGTGACGGCACCCCCGTCATAGGCAAAGCCACCGTATATTTGAAAATTGTTGGTTCCCTTTTTTATTATGACAGTGTTGTTTTCCACGTTTCCTGTTTGGGAAAAACCGCCGTATATTTCAGAATTCACGGTCCCCCCGTTCAGGGTAACCTCGTTGCCGCTGGCGCTGTTAGTCTCTGAGCGCCCGCCGGTTAACGAGCCACCCAGGGTGGCGCCGTTTATGAATACTTTGTTGCCGTAGGCCTTGCCGTTAGCAGTAAAGCCGCCGATGGTTTCTCTTTTTACCTCGGAGCCTGCGGAGATGGTCACCGTGTTGCCGTAGGCGTCGCCCTTGCTAGTGTGTCCACCATGGACGTAATTTTCAATGGTGCCTTTGGTGATTGTCAGGGTGTTGCCGCCGGAGTCGCCTTTAACGGCATAGCCGCCAAAGGCGAATTGGGGGTTTGTGCCCGAGCCGTAGTTGATGGTGACGGTGTTGCCCGAAGCCGAAGGGCTTCCATCCGATCCTGCATACACTGCGCCCGCCTCACCCCCCGGCGTGGTCTTCAGATTTTTGGGATTGCCGTCATAGTTTGCGGTAGCGGCAAAGGCGGGAGCTGCGCCGCAACAAAGCAGCAGGAATAGAATCAGGAGACAGGGTTTTTGCATATGTTCCTCTTCGTAATGAACAAGCGATTAGTCTGAGGAGAATACGCAAAAGCCTGGTAGCCAACACTACCCGGCTGGGTAGCAAAAGGGAGATTATTTCATTTTTTCGCAATGTAGCGCGTCTGCGGCTGATGCTGTCGCGGCGATTGATGAGGCTGGCGGCAACCAGGCGTATTACCGGGCCGGGCCCTGTTCGTTACCAGTCAATTCCAGGTAGCGGCGGGTGGCTTCCACCCGGTTTACCACGCCCAGTTTGGCATAGGCCATGCCCAGAGCTTTTTTCACTGTTTCTCTGGTCACTCCGAAATGCTCGGCAATTGCCGGGTTGGACATTCCCTTGGCTACGAGGGCAAGAAATTCCCGCTCTCTGGGGGTAAGCAAGGCGCGTTTTTTGTGTTTACCGCATATGCCGCCAAGCCTGGCCATTCTTTTGGTCCGCTCCAGAATGGCGGTCAAGTGGGCATCGTCAGAAAGCCGTTTTGCGTGTCGCAGCAGCGGTTCGATGTGTTGCCCGTATTCGGCCACAACGGTAACCAGCCCTTCCGCCCGGGTCAGGGCTAATACTTCATCAAGGTGGCGCATGGCCTCTTCCGCTCCCTGGGTGTGCCAGGCCGCCACGGCCAGAAGGATTTTACCGTATATCCGGGCAAAGAGCGATTTGGGCGGGCTTGTGCATTCGCAAATGCTTTCGGCCACTTTGGTCAGAAGCGGATAATTCTTTTGCAGCAGTAAAGCCCTGGCATGTATCGTAAGCGCAAAGGGCAGCACCTGGGGCAATGCGTTGTGGGGCGGGTCGTGCATTTCACCGTCGCGCAGCCATTGGGGTATGTCTTCGTAACGGTTCAGGCAGGCGCAAATATAGCCCGTTGCCATGTCGTGGCACTCAAGGTGGTCAAAAATGCCCAGGGCCTCAATACGCGGGCGAAGAGCGGCAAGCCGGGACAGCGCATTTTCGGGTTTGCTCTGGGCAATGCACAGTCTGGCCTGACAAAATTCCACCGCTGTTGCCGAGGCGATATGTTCGTCAGCAAAGGTAGCTTCCCGAAGGTCTTGCAGCAATTCATCAAGGCGGGCGAGCTTGCCCTGCTCAAGGCACATTTCCGCGTGAATCAGGGGGGCGGGGGTGTTGTCCCTGACGCCGGACAGCATGGAATACAGCCCCTGGAGCCTGGTTGCGAGATTCTCAAGCGCGTCATAGTTCCCCTGTTCGCACAGGCCGAGAAAGGACAGGCTGGGCGAGCCGAAGCTCCAGGCCGAGCCCTTGCTCAAAATAACTGATGGGCCGTTGAGCAGACGACAGGCTTCGGTATAGTGCCCGGCTATCAAGCGGATGTCGTTAAAGGCCAGAATGCCGCGCAGCACGGCGCATTCGCCACGCACTCGCCGGTTGAGATCTTCCGGCATATTATCGGCTGTGCGGCAGTGTTCTTCCAGTTCTTCCAGCAGGCTCAGGGTGCGTTTTTCCCCCCAGATCATTGCGCAGATGGCAAGAAAAACGACATAACCAAGGGGATTTTGCAGGCGTGCGCGCCAGGGGGCGCTGGTAACGGCTGCGTATATTTCCTCACGAAAGTAGGTCAGGTAAGTTTCGTATTCGGGCAGCAGGAAGATATCCAGCAGGTTGATGTAATCTTCATCGCGTCCGGCCCGTACATAGAAGCGCAAGGCCTGAACCGGGTCGTTGCGTAAAAGACTGCACTTTGCGGCAAGGCTGTAGAGGGCGGGCTTGTCAATGGAGGGCGTGGCAGCCAGCTCTTTGCGCAAAAAATCTCTGAAAATACTGTGAAAATGATAGCGTCCTTTTTTTTCATCATAGAGCAAAAAGGCATTTTTATTGCGAAGCTTGCGCAAAAGCACCGGAGCGGCGGGTTCGCCGGAAAGCATCTCCGCTTCCTTGGTGGTGAAGGATTCCGGCACGGCAATGCAAAGCAAAAAGGCTTGCTCCTGCGCGTTGTAGCTGGAAAAAACCGTGTTGGACAGGAGCGACTCAATATCCGGCGAGGGCAATATTCTGCCGCAGGCCCGCCAGCTTTGCAGGCACAACCAGAGCGCGGCAGGCCAGCCCTCGCTGTACCGTTGGGACTGCGCTACGGCCTCGGGCGCGTCAATACCGTGCAGGCGAAAGTACTGCGCTGTTTCCTCCGGGGAAAAGGCCAGCGTATCCTGCTCAAACACGATGGCAAGCTGCTTTATGCACAGTTCTTCCACGTTCAGGTTAGGGCGCGATCGGGAAAAAAGCGCTACATGCAGGTTAGGCGTGTCAGCTTTGACCATGCTTTCCCAAAAAGCGCTCATGGCCGGGTCTGATACCTGATGGTAGTCATCCAGCACCAGACAGGCCGGGTCGCCGTTGTTCTGGAACAGGGCCAAGGCTTTTCGCGCCTGGGAGGCTGTTTCTGGAAAACCCAGCCCGCGCAGTCGAACGGCACTAGCCAAACCCTGTCCGGCAAAGGAATCAAACATATCGTGCCAGAGAAATTTGGCGTCATGCGGCCCGGCAGGCACGGAATAATAGTAGGCCTGCCCGGCAGATTCGCGGGCCACAGCCAGGGCCAGTGTTGTTTTGCCATACCCCATGGGCGCAACAACGATGCTCATGCCGAAACCATGCACGGCAGCCAGCAGTTGTTGCGTCAGTTCGCTACGTGGCAGGTATACCGTTTCAGCTTGCATCCGGCTCCCGAAGCGGGTGGGGAAATGTATCGCGCCATGACCCGTTTTTTTGGGGAAACTATCCATAATGTACAGGGGTACCAGAAGAAAGCAGGCGATTATACCCCCTTCTGGGTAGTAGGGGCATGTGAAATGGCCTCGCTGTATACCCGAATACTCATACGTTGTAGCAAAAGCGCATGGTGTGCGCGCCTGGGCATATGCCCCGACGTACTTTTGCAAGCGGGCCGGGGCATGCGGTGTATTTTTTTTTGCCGTTCCCTGGCAGGGGGAAAAGCTGAAACAAGAATAGAGGCGCCAAATGACGCAATGCGCCTGTGTTACACTGTATCGTTTGCGGGATACCAGAAGGGGCGCAAAAATTTCACATGGCAGTTCGCTCCGGGTTCCGGGCCGTCTGTGCGGCGGCCTTTTTGTACCCGAAGCGTCTGTTCGCCCACCTGAATCTGGTAATCGACTATTTCTCCCAGAAAGGATTTGCGGGTAACCACCCCGTCAATGCCTCCGCTGTCCACAAAGTCTATTTCCGAAGGTCTGCTTGCAAGGGAAAGGCCGGAATGCGCGCGCATTTCGTCCGGCGGGGCAACAGGCCCGCGCAGTGGCTCGCCCCCGATAATCCTGTACGCTCCATCTTCCCCGGCCACTTCAAGAAAGTTGGACAGCCCGATAAAGCTGAAAACAAACTTGTTGGCCGGGTTGGTGTAAACATTCATGGGCGTATCAATTTGTTGCACCACGCCGAGCTTCATGACCAGAATCCGGTCGGAAAGGGCCATGGCCTCGGCCTGATCATGGGTCACATAGATGATGGAAAACCCGTATTTTTTCTGTACGTCTTTTATTTCAAAGCGCATTTCTTCACGCAGGTGCGGGTCGAGGCTGGAGAGCGGCTCATCAAGCAACATGACGTCCGGGTTGATGGCCAGTGCCCTGGCCAGTGCCACGCGCTGCTTGCCGCCGCCCGAAAGATCATCCGGCTTGTTCTGGGCTATGTCCAGCAGGTTGGTGGACGCAAGGGCTTCTTTTGTGCGCTTTTCTATTTCCGCAGTGGGAAGTTTTCTGATGCGCAGCGGGAAGGCCACGTTTTCATAAACCGAAAGGTGCGGCCATACGGCAAAAGCTTGAAAAACCATGCCGAAATCCCGCTTTTCCGGCGGCAGGTAATAGCCGCTTTTTTTGGATGAAAGCAGCCTTTCGCCGACGTGAATTTCTCCGTCGTCCAGGTCTTCAAAGCCTGCGATCATGCGCAGGGTGGTGGTTTTGCCGCAGCCGGACGGTCCGAGCATGGAAAAGCACTCTCCCTTGGCGATGGAAAGGTTCAGCCTGTCCACGGCAAGCACATTGCCGAAGCGTTTCGTAACATCGTTAAGTCTGACGTATGACATGGCTACCTCTTGGCGTATTTGGCGGAAAAGCGGTTGATAAGCGTCTGTCCGATGATGATGAGCACAAGAGCCACGCCCGCAAGCGCGGCAGACACAACCGTTTCACCGTCCTCGTTCAAGGTGTAAATGGCAACGCCAATGGTCCGGGTGGTGGGGGCGTAAAGCATGATCGACACTGTCAACTCGCGTAGTGAGGGCAGGAAGATCAGGAAAAAGGCCGCCAGCATTCCGGGGCGGACCAGCGGAATGACAATATCTTTCAGGGCTTGCCACATGGTTGCCCCGCAGGCTCTGGCCGCTTCCACCAGGGAATCGTGCACTTGTTCGAGCGCGGCGGAGTTGGCTTTGAGCGAAAAGGCCATGTAGCGGGCAATGTAAGCCACCAGAATAATCCAGACCGTGTTGTACAGGTTGACGCCAAACTTGCCGCTCCAGGCCAGGATGACCCCGAGAGCGATTACCGAACCCGGCACGGAAAAGGGCAGCATGCCCAGAAATTCCAGCACACCCTTGCCGCGTACCTTCATTTTTACAATGACATAGGAAATCATGACCCCGGCAAACATAGTAATGACCGCAGCGGCAAGGCCCAGGGTTACGCTGTTGAAAATGGCGTCACGGGTGAGCTTGTGTTCAAAAAGGATGAACCTGTAGTTTTCCAGGGACAGGTTTTCCCAGGTAAAGGGCAGGCCGTAAGTGGGCAGTCCCCCGACAAGGAAAATGACCACTGTCGGCAGCACAATGGTAAAGCCGATGTAGGCTACGCAAAACACCATCAGCGGGATGCGCAGCCCGCGCAGCTTGAGCTCCATGGGCCGGAAGCTCTTGCCCGCGATAATCTGGTAGCGGCCCTTGCCGAGAATTTTGTTCTGCATCCATATGATAAAGGCGGCAGAGGCAACAAGCACGGAAGCCAGCACAGTGCCGGAGCGGATGGATTCAAAACTGCCCGCGCTCTGGTGAATGCGCTCGTAAATAAGGGTGGGAATGTTGAAAATGCCGTTTTCAATGCCAAGAACTGCCACCGTGCCGAAATGGGCCATGGAATAGAGCATGATCAGCAACGCGCCGGACAAAATGCTCGGCAAAACAAGCGGGATGGTGATTTTGCGGGTAATGGTGCCAAGGCCCGCGCCGGAAATACGGGCAGATTCCTCCAGTGTCGGGTCCATGCGCTCCAGCGCACCGCAAACCTGAATGAACACGAAGGGAAAGAGGTACATTATTTCTACCAGAATAATGCCTGCGTAGGAATAAATGTTGAATACCGGACCGTCAAAGCCAAAGGTGTCCATAAAAAAGCGGTTGATGTACCCGGCTCTGGGTGAAAGCAGCATCTTCCAGGCCAGCGCGCCGATAAAAGAAGGCAGCATAAACGGCACAAGGAACATGCCCTTCATGAACCGCTTGTACGGCAGGTCTGTGCGAGTGACCAGCCAGGCGAAAAATGTTCCGACAGCGGTGCTGCCAATAGTTGTGCCAAGGGCGATGATAACAGAATTGAGAAGTGCCTGATAAGTGTCCGTTTCCTTTAAAACATTCACTACATCAGTGATATTGAACTCATTATTATTATCCCAAAACGCATTCACGAAAATAAGGATGACCGGAAAGGCCACAAAAACGACCAGAATGCCGATGGACAGGGTGAGTATTATCTGGGCGGTGCCAAAGCCGCCGGCTTTTTTTATTGTCCCGCTCATTGCGTCACCTCCGCCATTTGCCGGGCGTCAAACCAGTGCAGATTGTGGAAGCTGACTTCACAGGCCTCGCCCTCCGCAAACACCAGCTTGTTGGCAACAGCCGTATGCGTGGGCAGTTCCGTGCGTAGTTTTGCTCCATCAATTTCAATAAGATAATCCATCATTGCCCCAAGGAAGCTGGCCCGCTGCACAACGCCGCGCAGGGCCTTGGGTTGCGCCCCCGGCCTTGTAAGCAGCACGTCAGACGGTCTGCACGCGCCGATCCATTCTTGCGCAGCGCCTTGGGGATGCTGCCAGGGCACGGGCTGGGAGCCGTGGCCCGCGCACAGCACGCCGTCTTTCGCATTGACCGTAAGGAAGTTGGCTACGCCCATGAAATTGAACACGAACAAGTCTTGGGGCTTTTCATATATTTCTACGGGGGTGCCGATCTGGCGGATATTGCCTTTCATATCCATGATGGCCATACGGTCGGAAATGGCCAGGGCGATTTCCTGATCATGTGTCACGTAAAACACGGTTATGTTCAGGGTATGCTGTAATTCTTTGATTTCAAAGCGCATTTCCTCTCGCAGGTTGGCGTCAAGGTTGGAGAGAGGCTCATCAAGCAGCATGATGGAAGGCTCTGCCACCAGGGCTCTGGCCAGAGCGACCCGCTGCTGTTGTCCGCCGGAAAGCTCGGACGGCAGGCGGTGTTCAAGCCCTTCCATGTTGACCAGTGAAACAGCCCGCATGGTTTTTCTTTCCAACTCTTCCCGGCCTGCTTTGGCAAGCTTCAAAGGGTAAGAGACGTTCTGGAACACCGTCATGTGGGGCCATACGGCATAGTCCTGAAACACGACGCCAAGGTCGCGCCGGTCAGGGGGGATGTTTTCGCCGTCCGCGTCGGCCACAGTGGTGTCGCCTATGCGGATTGCGCCCCTGTCCGGGGCCTCAAACCCGGCGATAAGCCGGAGCAGCGCGGTTTTTCCGCAGCCCGAAGGGCCAAGAAGCGTGAAGCATTCGCCGTGGTCCACCGTGAGTGACAGATCCTTGAAAACCACATGCTTTGCATAGGCCTTGCAGACCTTGTCCAGAGTAATTGTTGCCATGTGTTCCCGTTGCTGTTGAGGGGTTACAATGAAAGCGCCCGGTGCTTTTTCTGAAAGCACCGGGCACCGGCAGGCAGCTACTTGCCACCCTGCATGGTTTCTGCAAATTTTTCTATGGTATTCTTCTTTTCAGCCTTGAGCGAGTGGTAATCTATCTTGATGGAGCGCTTCACGGCCTCTTCCGGGGAAGCCACCGGCAGGCCGGGGTGCAGTTTCACGTCGTTACGTACCGGAAGCGTACCTTCCCCGGCAATGATTACCTGGGATTCCTTGGAAAGAAGGAAGTCGACAAACTTTTGGGCTGCGGAAAGGTTTTCCGTTCCCTTGATAATGGCTACGGGGCTTGGAACAACAAGTATTTCCTGCGGGAATGCATAGCCAAGGGTTGCGCCCTTCTTGATTTTATCAAGGGTGATGTAGTCAACGGCAATGCAGCCGGCTAGTTCGCCGGAAGCGGTGTCGTCCACAACCTGGCCCGCGCCCTTGCCGATTTTGGATTTGTTGGCCGCCATTTTTTCAACAAATTCCCAGCCGAACTGCTTGACCAGCAGGGAAATGGACATGTAGGCCGTGCCGGAAAGGGCCGGGTTTGCAATGCCGAAAGCGCCCTTGAAGTCCGGGCCGAAAATGTCGTCCCACTTGGTGGGCGCTTCCTTGATAAAGCGGGTGTTATACACAATGCCCAGGGTTCCAAGCCTTGCGGCGGTGAAACTGCCGTCATGGTCTTCAAAGGGGTTTATCAATTCGACAAAATTCTTGGGCACATAGTTTTCCAGCATGCCCTCGGCTTTGAGGTTGTAAAAATCCGGTACTTCGCTGGTCCAGAGCACATCGGCCAGCACCTTGCCGGCCTGGCGCTCGGCGGCGATTTTCGCCATCAGCTTGCCCGCCCCGGCAGACTGGTAGTCAATGGTCACATCCGGATGCTGTTTTTTAAACGCTTCTACAATGGCGCCAATCAGCGATTCCTTCATTGAGGTGTATAAAATCATCTTTTCCGCAGCAAAAGCCTGGCTTGCCAGACCCAGAACAAGGCAAAGGGCCACGGCGAGTGAAAGAAGTTTTCTATGCACGGGAAATCCTCCTGGTGCTTGAAGTTGCAGTTGAAACCGGCAAAATGACAGTGCTTGGAATTTTATCAAAGCTTTGCCGTTTCGACAATCATTTCCCGTTTGTCTGGCATCTTCTTGACTGTTGTATAGCAGGCATTACCATACTCTCATACAAATAAACCCGCGTGAACGCCCGTTGCGGCAGTTTTGCGGCACTCACATATGAGGTAGAATATGTACACACACAAACGCTCCCCCTGGAACAGTCTGCAAGTAGCAAGGGCGCATTCGCCTGCCCTGCGAACACATAGCTTTGCGGTTTCACCGCCTCCCTTGTACATGGAGCTGGACAGAATCTTTGACGGGCTTGTGAACGGGTACTTCCCTTCCGACAGGCGCAAAGATGCCGAAACAGCACCGGGGGAAGGCATGATCCGTCCAAACCTTGATATCAGCGGTGACGACAGGCAGTATTTCGTGACCGTAGAAGTGCCCGGCGTCAACGAAAATGACCTGCTGGTTGAAGTGGAAAACGGCACGCTTGTGATCAGCGGTGAAAAGAAATACGAACACAGCAACCAGGGTAATCAGGACGGGCAGGAAAACGGCAGGCGGTACATCCGTCTGGAGCGCAGCTTCGGGTCTTTCCGGCGTGTGCTGCAGTTGCCGGATGATGTGGATGGCGCGGCCATTACAGCTTCCTGCAAGGACGGCCTTCTTGCCATTACCCTGCCGCGAAAGGAAGAAGCGGTGGAAAACACCCGGCGTATTGACGTGAACAGGGAATAAGTTCAGCCTGTCCTTGCGCCACGCGCTGATACACATGCCGGGGGAGGCGACTTTCCCCGGCATTACAACATTGTTACCCGCAATACCGGACAGTTTTTTCGCCTGGACTTCGCCCTGGCGGAAAAGCGCATGTTCTTGTGAGCTATCATGCAAAAGATTCGAATTTCCGATGCGCAATCGCCCTGGTTTGACCGGGCCTGGGACATTTATACCGCCTCTTTTCCCCGCGATGAGATACGCAGTCGCGCCGAACAGGCACGGCTGTATGCAAAGCCGGATTACCGGATGGACGCCTGGGTGGAAGAGGACCGGCTTGTCGGCTTTCTTGCCTGGTGGAATTTTGACGATGCGCGGTATATCGAGCACCTGGCTATCAACCCGGACTGCCGCTCCGGCGGCTACGGCTCTCGCATATTACAGGCCTGGCTGGCCGAGGACGAGCGGCCCGTGTACCTTGAAATCGAAAAGCCGGTTGACGAGCGGACAAAACGGCGACTCGGCTTTTACAGCCGCCTCGGCTTTTTGTTAAGCCCCATGACCCACATACAACCCCCCTATAACCGACAGGGGCCGGGGGTAGCTCTTACAGTGCTTTCCTGGCCTGCTGCGATTAGCTGGGACAGGTATGAGATCCTGCTGCAGAATTTGCATTCCCATGTATGGGCAGATATAAAGGCGTAGCAACGACGCCAGGAGGAAGAACTCAGCATTTCCTTGCGTATATGCCGGGTTTCAGCCCTTTTTACCGGGGCAATATGCTGCCTGTCTTGCCGATGCTTCCTCGTGTTGCCTGATTGCTTCTGGCAGGCTATGGTGTTTGCCGAACATTTGCCGGGCGGGTCTTTACCCAGTGCGGCGCTGGAGGAGTTTACCAATGAACAAATCGCCGCGCGTCTTTTCTGATAAGGAACGGGCAATCCTGCGCATTGTGCAGAAAAATATTCCCGATTCGCTAACGCCCTTTGCGGATATTGCCCAAATGACCGGCGCAAGCGAGGAAGAGGTGCTCGCCCTGCTTGTCGAGCTTTCCGAACAGGGCGCTATTCGTCGCTTTGGGGTAAGTCTGAAACACCAGAAAGCCGGCTTTACTCATAACGCCATGGTCGCCTGGATGGTTACTCCCGAAATCGCTGATGAATGCGGCAAGATGGCCGCAAAAAATCCCATGATTTCCCATTGTTACTACCGCCCGTCCGATGCTCCGGACTGGCCGTATGAGTTGTATACCATGATTCACGGCAAAAGCGCGGATGACTATGAAGAAGTTATCGAACAGTTGATTAATACAACGCCACTCAAAGAATACGCTGTGTTACAAAGTATTCGTGAACTCAAGAAAACTTCCATGACCTATTTTTAAATGATACGCGCTTGGCGGGGTTTTTGTGGCCCTGTCGTGCCGTGCGACCTTTCGCAAAACCGCAACCTATCTGCCATATATTGCAAGGAGCTTCCATGAACGAGCGTTCGCGTACTTTGTTCCAGCAGGCGCGTGAATATATACCCGGCGGCGTGAACAGCCCTGTCCGGGCCTGTGTTTCCGTTGGTGCCGATCCCCTGTTTATTGCCTCTGCCAATGGCGGCACGGTTACAAGCGTTGACGGGCAAACCTACGTTGATTTTGTACAGTCCTGGGGCCCCATGTTGCTCGGGCACAACCACCCGGCAGTGGCAGAAGCCGTGCATGCAGCCGTTGACCGAGGTACAAGCTTTGGCGCGCCCTGTGAAGATGAGGTCATTTTGGCCAAAATGGTTGTCGAGGCTGTTCCTACAGTCGAAATGGTACGCATGGTCAACTCCGGCACCGAGGCGACCATGAGCGCCCTGCGTCTGGCCAGGGGCGTTACCGGGCGTAACAGGCTCGTCAAATTTGAGGGCTGCTACCATGGCCATGGCGATCCCTTTCTTGCCAGCGCAGGTTCAGGCGTGGCTACCCTGTCCATTCCCGGAACGCCGGGCGTTCCGGCAGCTGTTGTGGAAGACACGCTGCTGTGCCCCTATAACGATCTTGAGGCTGTGAAGCGACTGTTCGAGGCGCACGGCAAGGATATTGCGGCAATCATCGTTGAGCCGGCCGCCGGCAACATGGGCCTTGTGCCGGCGGTGGAAGGCTTCCTTCCGGGGCTGCGTGACATTTGCACCGAATACGGCAGTCTCTTGATCTTTGACGAAGTGATAACCGGCTTTCGCGCTTCCTACGGCGGGGCGCAGGCCCGTTTCGGCATCAAGCCGGACCTGACCACCATGGGCAAGATTATCGGCGGCGGCCTTCCTGTGGGGGCCTACGGCGGCAAAAGGGAATATATGGAGCAGATAGCGCCTGTCGGCGGGGTGTATCAGGCGGGCACCCTTTCAGGTAATCCCCTGGCCATGGCTGCGGGCATTGCTACCCTCAAGGTCTTGCAGGAAAGTGACTACACAGCGCTGGAAGCCAGGGTTACCGCTCTGTGCGACGGCCTGAGCGCATGCTTTGCTGCCAAGGGTATTCCCGTATGTATTACCCGTCTGGCCAGTATGTTCACCATATTCTTTACCAACTCGCCCGTAACCAATTTTGCTCAGGCCAAAAGCAGCGATGCCGAACGCTATGCCCGCTATTTCCGGCATATGCGGGATAAGGGCTACTTCCTTGCGCCATCGGCCTTTGAAACCGGAATGGCTTCTTTTGCCCATTCTGAACAGGACTTTGCCGGATTTTTGCAGGCGAGCGAAAGCTTTACCGGCTAAAAATTGCTTCCTCTCATTGTAAACCCGGCTTTTTCCTTCTTGCAAGGAAGGCTTTGCCCTTGTGACAAACCAGAGCTGATTACCTTTGAGCATGTATACATTTTCAATGGTAATCAGCTCTGGTGATATGTCATGCTTTTACTGTCGTAAAAGCATGAAGAGCGCAAAGCTAAAAATGTGGCTTTTGGCTTTGTTCACGCCGCCTATGGCGGCGCGCACCCCCTTCGGGGTTGCGACTATTGTCGCTTGACGCGACACTAGCCGGGTTTGCTCATTTCCGGCTCAGGATATGGTCTATGTCCCACTGTTTCGGTCGCTACGCGCTGTATGTCCTTACTCCTCAGGGCCTGGCCCTTTGCCGAAAACTTGCAGGGCGTATCGAGGCAGATGTCTTTGTTTTGCGGCAGGTGCTTGAGACGCAGGCGGAGTCAGGCTTCGGCTTTTTCCCCCAGCCAGACTCCGGCTTGCGTTTTGTTGCTTTTGACTCCTTGCGTGATGCAGTCCGTGAGGCTTTTTCTCATTACTCCTGCCACTTGTTCATAACAGCGACCGGCATTGCCGTGCGTATGATCGCTCCCCTGATCGCGCACAAGGCCACCGATCCTGCGGTGCTGGTCACGGATCAGCAGGGGCGTTTTGTCATCAGCCTGCTTTCCGGCCATCTCGGCGGTGCGAATGCCGAGGCGCGATGCTTTGCGCAACTACTGGGGGCGCAGCCGGTTATTACCACGGCAACAGACAGTGAGGGGCTGCCCTCCATTGACCTGTTGGCTGCCGGAGCAGGCCTGCATATTGTCAGTCTGGACGCCTGCAAACAGGTCAGCGCGGCGCTGCTGCGCAGAGAGCCGGTTTTTTTGTATGACCCCTGCAATGCGCTGGGCCTGGATAACACCTTTTGGTCTGATGCTGATGTTGCGCATGGTTTGGATGATAGTCTTCAGTGGGGTGATGCGTATGGCCTTACGGGAGTGGCCGGGGCTGTTCCTGTCCGGCGAAGCAGTATTTTTACCCCCGTGAAGGATATGGACGAAGCCCTGCGCGTGGCACAGGCCAAGGCTTGTGTTATCGTAAATGAGTATATTCCCGAACACGGCGCGTATGACACCCTTTGCTGGCTGCATCCCAAAAATCTTTATGTCGGTATTGGGTTGCGGCGCGGCGCGTCCGCTGACGCAGTGCTTGACGCGCTCACGACCTGCCTGGCTCAAAGCAGGTTGAGTATGCACAGCATCAGCGCTTTGGCTTCCGTGGACATAAAGGCTGATGAGCCAGGCCTTTGCGCAGTAGCCGAAACCCTTGGCATCCCCCTTGCCTTTTACTCTTCCAGTGAGCTGGCCCAATTCCCCTGCACCCTGCCATCGCCCAAGGTCATGGAAGTGCTCGGCATTCCCGGTGTGTGTGAAAATGCTGCCCTTGCAGCGGCAAAGTATTTTACTGCCCCCGTCCGTGCTGCTTCTCGCTTGTCAGGAGAAGGCGCATACCGGGCGGAGCTTCTTTTGCCCAAACAGATCCATGGTCCGGTTACTATCGCAGTGGCCCGTCGGCATGCGTCGCCATAATTTCGTCGCTGCGCCAGCCTTTGGAGGAAGCGCTGAGTAATGGGGATGTTTGCCCCTGCCCACGTTGCGGCAGAACCCCCTTAAGGTCATGGACGAGAGAGTCCACCCCCTCCTGGTGAACCTGTCGCGCCGGGCTTGGCAGCCCGCGACCAGTGTCCTGATTTTGTATATGCATTTATGGTTCAGGACACTGGCTTGTCATGTGCGAAATCATAGCGGGGTTGAGCGGGTTGTCCTGGACAACGGTTTTGGCTGGTATATTCCCCGGGCATCCCTTCAATAATTCTCCTTCCCCACATTCCGAATGGATTAGCTTGACTTGAATCACGCTCTGTTTTTTCCCTGAAGTCGTTCAATAGTCTGTTTTTTCATGGCAAATCGGGTTTAATTTTTTTCTTGACTTATTTTAAACTTTATCCAAATGTTCTTTATAAAGTAAGGAGAACACCATGCGTAACATTCTGCTGATCGCAGTGTCGTTAATACTACTCGCTTGTGGGGGCTGCGCCGCCGATGGTACTATCAAGAACCCCTTTGCCCAGGAAGAAGCGCCTCCTGTAAATAGCTATTATTTCAGCGAGTTTTCTGACATACCCATTCCTAATGAAATGAGTGAATCACGGGCAGATACTTTTATCACTTTCGCTCATTCCGGCGTTAAGTGCGGAGTACAGCATTTCAGTGGGCGTGTTGAAACTGTTTCACTCATGAATACCATGCGCCGTTTTATGTCCAGCAATGGCTGGACAATGCGCTCGCTCCTGCGCAGCAAGGAGTCCATCATTGTGTTTGAAAAGCCTGACCGGATTGCCACCATGCAGATCAGCGACGGCGCAATCAGCACGACCCTGCGACTCTTCGTCTCTTCCAAGCTGGAAGGTGACGCAGCGTCAAGTGAGATTAATTCGTACACGCCCGCACAAGGCTCTGAGCAACAACAGCAATTAAGCCAATGATGTCCATTCCTGCCATACCGCTTCTCAAGAGCCGCAGACTCCACCTGGGAGTTTGCGGCTCTGTCGCCGCGTATAAAGCCATAGACCTCATGCGTCTGTTGCAGAAAGCGGGAATTTCAGTAAGTGTTACGCTTACTGAGTCCGCGAGTCGCTTTGTTACTCCGCTTTCTTTTGAGGCGCTCGGCGCAGACCCTGTGTATACCGGTATGTTCGGGCAGGATGAAGGGCTTTTGTTTGGCCATCTACAGCCGGGCAGAACCTCTGACGCGTTGCTGATTGCTCCCGCCACCGCGCAAACGATAGCCAGATTAGCGCAGGGTATGGCAGATGACATGCTCAGCGCTCAGGCACTTGCCTTCAAAGGGCCGGTGCTGATAGCCCCGGCAATGAACCCCTCCATGTGGGCCAATCCGGCTACCAAACATAATATCTCTGTCTTGCAAGAGCGCGGTTATACCATTATCGGCCCTGGGAGCGGCGTAGTTGCCTGTGGCGATGAAGGTGAAGGCAAGCTTGCGCCAGTGGAGGAAATTGCTTTTCAAGCCGCGGCCGCCCTTTGTCCTGATGATTATTCCGATACCAAAATATTGGTAACCCTTGGGCCAACCTGGGAAAGCTGGGATAGCGTGCGCGTGTGGACAAACCGCTCTACAGGTCGTATGGGCTCTGCCCTGGCCAGCGTTGCTGCCCTGCGCGGGGCTACTGTATACGCTGTAGCGGGTCCGGTAAGTGTTCCGCTTCCTGCTTCTGTTCATTGCAAAAAGGTGCAGAGCGCCGAAGAAATGTTCAGCGCAGCCTCATCTATTTGGGAGACGTGTACCCACGGCATTTTTACCGCAGCGGTGGCAGACTTCAAGCCTGTACCTCACACAGGCGGTAAATTTAAAAAACACGGCAACCTCGATGGATTTTCCATTTCCCTGCTGCCGAACCCGGATATTTTGGCAACCCTTTCCGCCAGAAAGGACAAGCAGAAGATTCTCGGCTTTGCCGCGGAAACCAAAGATATTGAAGAAGCGGTTCAGTCAAAACTGCTTGCGAAGCACGCGGATTTGTTGGCAGGTAACATTGTCGGGCAGCAAGAGGGGGGCTTTGGCGACGCCAACAACAGCATGTACGTACTTGACCGAAACGGCAAGAACGCGCATTGGCCCCTTCTTCCCAAAGAGGAAGTGGCGTGGAGGCTTCTTGATTGGCTATTAACCCTATAAGCCTCGCCGAGAGTTTACGGCCCTTGAAAGCAGCCGGATTATCCTGTTTTCTTGACGTGATTTTTGACACTTCGGAAGACAGTGGCGATTCTGGCTGTAGCCAAGGCAATTCGCTGCCTGATTCGGGTGACGCTCAGACTCGTGTTCCGGGGGCAAGGCCTGGGGCTGTTGCCAAGCCGCCACCGCCGGGGAACGCGCAACAGGCGCAAGATGCCGGAAATTATCAGCATACCGGGCGTACCGTATGTCGCCCGCAACCTGCACAGAGCATTGGGTCGCAAGAAGAAGCACGCGCACAAAGGGCAAGGGCGTCGTCTTCACAGGCCCCCGATACCGCTTCCACCGCATTTTCGCAGGCCCCGGTTGCCTGGCCTGCGCCCTGGCGTGCTCTTTTTGCAGAGCTTCGCTCGGCGCCTGTGCTATGGAGTTATGCGGAACTGGGCTTTGACCTCAGCGGCAAGGGGTGTACAGAACGTTCTGCAACCCTGAGAAATATTATTGGCGCACTGCAATTACCCAGGGGCACCAGCGTTTTTTGGCCTCAGAGCTTACCCGATGACCCGGAGGTCACCAGTGGCGGAGATGAAAATGACGCCTCTTCTCCTTTGCAGTTTTTTATCTCCGGCCTGGAACGGCTCTCACCCAAAACGGTGATCCTTCTTGGCTGCTCTGATACACTTGCCGCTTTGCTGGGTTTTTCCAATACAGCGCCGTACACGCAAGGGATTGTTAAAGGGCGTCTGTATATCCATCTTCCCGCCATGGAACAGTTGCTCGTGGATAAGAAACTTGTTGATCGCGCCTGCATTTTTTTGCGTAATGCCCTCACAGCATACCCCTCATTGTTCCGACAAAAATAGGAGCCTTTGCGAATATGCGCATTCTTGTTACCGGAGCTGCCGGTTTTATCGGATATCATCTTTGTGCATGGTATCTTGAATCTGGTGTTGAGGTTTGCGGGATTGATAACCTGAATGACTATTATGATCCGCAGCTCAAACTGGATCGTTTGGCAGGTTTGCGCAGCCATGACTCTTTTTTGTTTCACAAGATTGATATAGCCGATGCGGAAAAGCTTGATGCGGTTTTTGCCGATTTTCGCCCCAGCCATGTTGTCAATCTCGCTGCCCAGGCGGGTGTTCGCTATAGTCTTATAAACCCGGGTGCCTATGTTCAGTCAAACCTTGTCGGCTTTGGCAACCTGCTGGAATGTTGCCGCAAGTATGCCATATGTCACCTTGTCTATGCTTCCTCCAGCTCTGTTTACGGCCTGAACACCCAAATGCCCTTTTCTACTGAGCAATGCGTTGATCATCCGGTCAGCCTGTATGCGGCGACTAAAAAATCCAATGAGATGATGGCCCACAGCTATAGCCATTTGTTTGGCATACCGACCACGGGCCTTCGCTTTTTTACGGTATACGGGCCTTGGGGCAGGCCCGATATGGCGGCTTGTATTTTTACCAAGGCCATACTTGCTGGCGAGCCGATACCCGTATTCAATAACGGGCATCTGCAACGCGATTTCACCTATATTGATGACATAGTGAAAGGCGTAACCGGTGTGGTTCCTGTTCTGGCTACACCTTCTGATAGCTGGAATTCCGCCAATCCCTCTGTTGCAACGAGCAGTGCTCCGTATCGCCTTTATAATATTGGCAATAATAACCCTGTAGAATTGTTGTCTTTTATTGCTACGCTTGAAGATGCGCTCGGGCGTAAGGCAAAGTTGCATCTTTTGCCCATGCAGCCGGGGGATGTGCAGGCAACCTATGCTGACATCCAACCTTTATCCGCGCTAGTCGGTTTTCAGCCATCCACCGACTTGGCGACCGGAATTAAGAATTTTGTTTCGTGGTATGAGGCGTATTATTCAGGATAACTCATACCTGCCGTTTCTCTTAATCCGGTCTTTTTTCTACTTTTTACTCTTCTCCCGCCTATCCTTTATTGACCTCCTCAGGGGTCTGCCGTATAGCTATTCACAGGAGCATGCGTAGGTCATGTTTCACGTGAAACATTTACAAAGGATAGAATGTGGCCCGTACAATCGCTGTAGCTAATCAAAAGGGTGGCGTTGGCAAGACTACTACGTCCATCAACCTTGCTGCCTCCCTCGCTGTTATGGAAAAGCGCGTCCTTCTGGTTGACTGTGACCCGCAGGCCAACACGACCAGTGGGTTGGACATATCGCCGGGGGCTAAAAACCTCTATCCTGTTTTTTTTCAGCCGGAGTTGGCTAAAGAGGCTATAGCGCAAACCAGTACGCCTTTCCTCTCGGTTTTGCCTTCCACAACAGACCTTGTCGCAGTCGAAATGGAGCTGGTAGATAAAATTGGTCGGGAATATTACCTGGCAGAGGTAATCAAGGCAGTAGAAGATGACTACGATTATATCATTCTGGACTGCCCTCCCTCATTGGGGCTGATTACGCTGAATGCGCTGTGTGCAGCCAGGGAACTGCTTATTCCGCTTCAGTGTGAATATTTCGCCCTGGAAGGCATAGTCAAGCTGTTGCATACCTTTGAGCTGGTAAAAAAGCGCCTTAATCCGCAACTCTCCTTGTTGGGCGTAGTTCTTACCATGTACGATATGCGTAACAAGCTGACGCGACAGGTGAAGAACGAAGTGCGCAAATGCTTTCCGGATCATTTATTTGAAACGGTAATCCCGCGCAATGTGCGTCTGTCAGAAGCGCCCAGTCACGGGAAGTCCATTATCCACTATGATATAAAATCAAAAGGCGCAGAGGCGTACCTGGCCCTTGCCAAAGAGGTTGTACTGCGACGGCCCCTGCGGCGCGAACATCATGCGGCATAAAAAAAGGGGACAGCCACCGCTGTCCCCTTTTTTTATGCCGTCTACTGGCGATTCTATGCACCGCAACCGCTTTTGCTGAATTCAAAACAAATATGATCTTTGAAATGCTTTTTCCTGACAGTGGCCCCGCAATGCGTGCATTCAAACACTGCCAGCCCGCCCAGTTGTGCGCTCTTGAGGCGAAAAGGCTTGAAAGGATCTTTTTGCCAGTCTTCGGTGGAAGCACCGCATCCACCGCATTTTACTGTGGCTTCGTAAGGGTATTTGAAGTCCCAGTACTTTTTGAAATCTTCCCATTCTTCAAGGGGCTCTGCTTTGATTGTGGGTTCCATCTCTTCAAGCATGCCCCGCAGCACTGGGTCAAGCTTAAAGCGAAACCGGTTCCACAGTTCTGCGCTGAGCATCACGGAGTATAAATTGCCGTTTTTATCAAAAAGTTGAATGAAATGATCGGAATGCGCCATGTTTTTCCTCTCTGCGTAATGTGCGAACAGCATGTATTGATTATCACGCCTTGTCAAGGGCGCAGCACATGCTCTCCGGGGCTGCATGCGCTGCGCGTCTTGCCCTTTTCGTTCGAAGCTGGCTCGATTTTTGCGTGTGTTGGCGCTTTGCAAAGACTGCCTTGAGGCTGGCTCCATGAATCCCGAGCGTGCGTTATGGACAAGTCAGTTTTCTGCTCGGTTTATCAGGGCGAGGGGGGTGCCCGGCAAGCGCCGCGACTGCGATATGGCGACAGCGACGTTCCGTGCGCCACGGCCCCACCGTTAGAAAGAACTTTGGCAAAGTGATATCGTGCCAAAAATTGAACACGTAGGCGATGTGTGGAAAATTGACTTCTGAAAAAGGAAAGTGCACATTGTAGCTGTCAACGCGATGTGTTTTTGCGCAAGGAGATAGTATGGCTTCGCATCCAACAGGACTCGGCAAAGGGCTGGACGCCCTTATAAGGGAAACAAACGAACCGTTCGACCCTTCTCATATTCGGGTCTTGCCGTTAGATGATATAGTGCCCAACCCCCGTCAGCCGCGGCGGGAGTTTTCTGAGAAATCACTGGAAGACCTTGCGGCTTCTATTAAAAGCCAGGGTGTTTTGCAACCGCTTTTAGTCCGTCCTGTCGGGGCGTCGCAGCCCGGAAAGTATGAAATAGTCGCTGGCGAGCGGCGCTGGCGGGCCAGCCGAATTGCCGGACTTGCCGAAGTTCCGGTTTTTGTGCGTTCTTTTTCGCCGCAAGATACTTTGGCCGCTGCACTCATTGAAAACTTGCAACGGGAAGACTTGAACCCTATAGAAGAGGCGGAAGGCATTCGCGTTTTAAAGGAAGAGTTTGGGTTAAGTCAGGACGATTTGGCAACGAAAATCGGGAAAAGCCGTTCCGCGATAGCCAATACGCTTCGTTTGCTTACCTTGCCGGAACCGATACGCCAGTTGCTGGCAGACGGGCGGCTTAGCTCCGGGCACGCCCGGGCGGTGCTTGGTATTTCAGATGATGCCGCCAGGCAGGAACTGGTGGATTTGATTCTTGATAAAAAATTGTCCGTGCGAGAGGCAGAAAGCCTGGCCTTTACCTGGAAAAATACCGGGGCGTTTGATGCCGCTGCACAAGGTGCCAAAGCAGACAAAGCCGCGAGGCAAAGGGCCCAGGCAGTCAAAAATGAGCATATGGCGCATATTCAGCAGACTTTTGAAGATTTGTATCAGGTATCCGTCAAAGTGAGCGGAAAAGAGAATAAAGGACGGATCAGCTTTGCGTTCAACAGCAAAGAAGAGTTGGAAGCCTTGCTCCAGCGCTTATCGGCCAACGCTTTGGCAGGCAGCAAGCGCGACGCGCTTCCTGCAAGCAAGCGTCAGGCTTTGGCACATGCTGAGAAAGAAGCCCTGGAAGCAAGTGAGCTTGAAGCTCTTGCGTCAAACGGCTTGGAAGTGCTGGAAGCAAGCGGGCATGCCGCTCTGGCCGGCTCAAGCGCTCCGAAGCTTGACGGCGGTAAGGCGGGCGTGTTGGCGGGCGCGTCCATGCAGTCACTTGGCACCGCCGGAATGGATTCTCTTGATGCCAATGAAATGACGAAACTTG
The DNA here is from genome assembly GCA_030266525.1 of Desulfovibrio sp. OttesenSCG-928-G15. The sequence goes on from JAJDIC010000028.1 coordinate 20,908, forward strand.
CCTCCGCAGGCCACATGGCTCTGGATGGGCAGCGTGCCGATGTGCTTGAGCCAGCGCCCGAGCGCCCGCAGATTGCAGGCGGCAACTCCCAGGGGGCGTTGGCAGCAGAAGAGAGCGGTGTGCAAACTGCTGATAACACAGAAGGGGCTGAATAAGGATGAGCGGTGACACACCGAATGTGCAGGTGACGAGGCAGGCTTTGGTCGAGTGTTGCCAGGCTTTGACCAAAGGCAAGGTGCTTATTATCGGCGATTGCATGCTGGACAAGTATTTGAAAGGGGATGCCCGGAGAATATCTCCGGAGGCTCCTGTGCCTGTGGTGCTTGTAGAAGAGGAAATGCACCTGCTTGGCGGCGCGGGCAACGTTGCCCGAAACATTCAGTCGCTAGGTGGCAAAACGCGCATTATCGGACACCGGGGAAACGATCTGGCGGGCCGGGAATTACAGGATTGTCTCGATGCGGATGGTATTGAGAGCGATCTGCTTGTATTGCCGGAGCGCCCGACAACGGTAAAAACGCGTGTATTGGCCAGGCAGCAACAAGTTATTCGGATTGATTCCGAAAGCTCCCGGCCCATGGAAATGCGCCATACAACACAACTGCTGGAAAAAGTAGAAAGCGCAATGGGCGACTGTTCTGCCGTGGTTGTATCAGATTACGGCAAGGGCGTGATTAACGGCGCTCTGATGCGCGGCTTGCTACGTATTACAGCTTCCGGGCAGCGCAAGATTCCCGTGCTGGTAGACCCCAAACCGCAGAATTGCGATTTTTATAAAAATACCACCCTGCTGACGCCCAACGCCAAAGAAACCAGCGAGTCCACGGCAATGCCCGTGGACACTCCGGCGGCTATCATCCAGGCAGGGCGCATTCTCATGCGCAGGCTCAATCTGGACCACCTGGTCACAACGCTCGGCAGCAGGGGCTTGGCAGTATTTACCAACCGTGAGGAAACGTACCATATTCCGACCCTTGCGCAAAAAGTGTATGACGTAACCGGTGCGGGAGACACGGTGATAGCTACGCTTGCCCTGGGGCTGGCTGCCGGGGTGGAGCTGCTTCCGGCATGCCTGATCGCCAACTATGCTGCCGGAATTGTTGTAGGCGAAGTGGGCGCCGCAACCGTAACCATGGAGCATCTGCTGGAACGCATCAACCTGTCGGATATGCCGGTTATTGCGGCCTGGTCGTAGCGTTTCAAGATTAAAAGAAACAAACACTTGGCTGATAACGGAAGCATTGTTCTTTACCTGTTAGTGAACAGCTCGCAGGCGATGGCAGTTTCATATTCATGCCCTTGAGTTCTCCCTTTCTCGATGTCAGTCGGTAATTCGACCTGCTCACAAGGAGTTCTTTTAAGCAATCCTTGGTGTTAGCTCGGATAATGCACATACCTTTCAGACAAAAGTAAAGCCGCCAAGTCGTATGTATACCTTGGCGGCTTTACTGTAATTCCTGGCGGAGAGGGAGGAAGTGAAATTGATAGCGTAATATAGTGTAACTTTAGGAATAAATTTTATAGCAGCAATTTGATACCCCCGCAAATACCCCAAAAACATGCCGATTTCCACGCTCAACCAGGACGCGAACTCAAAGGCGATATCCTTGTGGGCGTAAGTGCCGCCTCTCCTTAGTTGAGCCCTTTTCTGGGGAGCAACGCCGAAAACTTCCTTGCGTTACATATTCTGGAACGTTGCCCTGCTAAAGATTCATTGTGCAAGGCTGAGCGAAAAAAGCCATGCACGAGTATTCCAGCTTATGCAGCGCTGCGACTACTATTCAACCGAAAATAGGGAGTTAATGGTAATAGCATGTCTGATGATCGTGATGCGAAATACATAGCATATTCAATACAGGAATTGCATTCTCTTGCTGAACAGGGTGATGATAAAGCAGCGTACACTCTTGGATCACATTATGAATTTGGCCTGCATGTGCCCAGAAATGAACTCAAAGCCTCTTTCTGGTATGCCAACGCAGCGGAACAAGGTAATTCTGACGCGCAATATAGCCTTGGCGTCCTGCATGGGGTTGAATCTTTGCAACGGCATGCTGCGGAGCAAGGGTGCGCCAGAGCCCAATGTAGGCTGGGTAAGAAATATCTGCGCGACTCGCCAATAAATCTGAAGGAAGCCGCGAGATGGTTTCAAAAAGCAGCGGAACAAGGGGATTGTACGGCCCAGGCCCATCTTGGCGCTATGTATTATTTTGGTGAAAGCGTAGCTAAAGACTACGGGATAGCCGCGTCCTGGCTAAAAAAAGCGGCAGAGGGAGGTCACAGAGGCGCTCAGAACTGGTTGGATTTCCTCAGTCAAGATGAATATCATGCAATTCATGAGAAAATTCATATCTTGTTTTTCAAGTGGCATTTTGAAAATCATAATCAAGATAAGATAGAACAAGCCTATATTCATCTTGCCCATATGTACAATGATGAAAGATATGTGCATAAAAACTATGAAAAAGCAATGCTTGCTTATATAAAAGCTGCAAAATACAGAAATTCAGAAGCACTATACGAGCTTGGATTGCTATACGAATCTGGAAAAGGGGTAAATAGAGATTGTCATAAGTCATTGCAATTTTATTGCTGTGCTTCAATATTACACAATAATAAAGCAAAAAATAAATATGCTGAATTCTTATCTGGCGTGATGAGAACAAATAAATGCTTTCGTGCTGAAGATATAAACAAAATTAGCTACAAAACAGGGACATGCGAATTTTTCAATAAGGCTTTTTCTTATTTTAATTCACGACTATTTTCAGGAATATTACATCATCCTGTCATAACATTTAACCCGGATTCTGCTATCGGGAGCTTTATTTCAGCGAATAATGCTACAAATTCTGATTATATAATCAACATAACTCCTCAATATATCGGATCTGATACGCAAATTACAAATCTCAAAACGTTAGCCCACGAAATGGCGCATCTTTGGCATACGCAATACGGGAAAAGTAGGGGCGCGCATGATCGGGAATGGCAACAGAAAATGATGGAAATAGGCCTGTTGCCCATAAGAGGGCAGATTGCACAATTTGGATTAATTGAGGTTGGTCGAGTTATTTCCGGAGAAGATCTCATTATTGAAGGAGGCCCTTTTGCCAAGGCTTGTGCTGATTTGATAAAAGAATTCAGCCAAAGCAACACTGGGGGGGTGCCCACCTGCCAAACTGCCAGGAAAGATACCCGAAAAAACCGCTTGCTGTGCCCGAACTGCGGCAAGACGCATGGTGTTATTACTGGGGAGCAATAATCCTTTTAACTGTAGTAGTTCAGACTTGATCTGACAGTCGGTTCCGTTTTGATGGCTCCGATTGTCAGATTAGTTGAGT
>JAJDIC010000029.1 GCA_030266525.1 Desulfovibrio sp. OttesenSCG-928-G15
TCTCCCTCTGCGTTGGCGCAGCCGTATAGTGCGCCTGCGAAGTGGGAGCCAAGATAGGCGCAGATATCCTGTATGGAGCGTATGGCGTTAATGCCGCCGGAGTCGAAGGGGTCGTCGCCTTCGTGGGCCAGGACCAGGCCTATTTTTTTCTTTCCGAAGCAGATACCCCCGTCCGGCATGGGCATTCCGGCTATGGCGTAGCAGCGATCAATGAACTGTTTGATTTGCCCGCACAGGTTGAACCAGTAAACGGGTGAAACAAAAATCAGTGTGTCGGCTTCTTCCAGCAGGGGATAGAAATTGTTCATATCGTCCTTTTGCACACAGCGGCCGTTGTTCAGTTTGCGGCATGCTCCGCATGCCCGACACGGCTCGATTTGCAGGCGGGCGATGTCCATTGTGGTCACTTCGTGGCCATTTTTTTCTGCCGCTTTGGCCGCCTGGGCTGCCAGAAAGTTTGAATTGCTTTTTTTTCTGCTACTACTGGTGATGAAGAGTATTTTTGCCATGTTCTCTTGTCCTTGTTAAGGAATGCAGGGGGAAGCAGGAAATTCCCAAGGCACACCGTATTATTTTTTTATAATGCAAGCGCCGTAGAAAAATTCATGTAACGGCGAATCAAAGGAAGTGCGGTACTCCTTTTCCAGTTTCGCGTCGGCGTGATCATGCAGAAAGGCTGCGATCTGATCTTCATTTTCCGCCGGGCTTACCGTGCAGGTGAGGTAAATAATGCGCCCGCCAGGGAGTAACGCCTGCCAGACAGAATCCAGGATTTCGCGTTGCAGGGCGGCTAAGCGTTCCACATCTTCCAGCGTTCTGCGCAGACGTATTTCCGGCCGCCTGGCCATGGTGCCCAGGCCGGAGCAGGGCGCATCCACAAGGATGGTGCCAAAGCAGGGAAGGGCAACTGGTCTCCCGAAAACCGGCCCGGCCATGGCACCAAGCTCCCGCAAAAGCGACTGCCCGTCTTCGGAAGCATCAAACACCAGAGTCGTCGGGCAGGGCGGCGGCGTGAGCGAAGGCATGCACGGTGGCGCAGACTCTGCGCTCCCGGAGGCGTCACTGTTCACCAGGCTGTTGCTGCCCGGAGCGTGGGTATTGCTGTTCTGAACGTGCCCTTTGCTGTCCGGCGAGCCGGTAGAGGCGGGCACAGTCTTTTTGCCTGCCACATTGTCCGGGCTTTGGGTAATGCGCTCGTATTCTTTGCCAAGGTTGGACAGGCGTTGTCTGGACGGGTCGGAGGCAAGGCTCACTGCAACGCCCTGTTCCAGAAGGGCCAGGGTTTTCCCCCCGCGCCCCGCACAGCAGTCCCATATGGGCAGGGGCCAGTCTGCAGGCGAAAAAGCATCCAGCGCGGCGTAAGACGCGCCGCTCTGTCTGCTTGCACGACCCTCTTTCAGCAGCGTGCGAGCCTGCCAGGGGAGAGGGCCGGAAAAAGAAAGCAGTGCTGGTTCGACCAGGCTGGCTTCGTCCGCATATTCCCCTTGTAATTCTTTCAGTAGCGCGGGCCATTGGGGCTTTAACCGATTAAAGCGAAGCCCGGTCGGTGGAGCCGTTTGCGAGGCGACCAGCAGTTGTTCCGCTGCTGTTTCCCCGTAGCGTTCCGCCCAGAGTGTGGCTATCCATTTCGGCATGGCGTAACGCGCATGCAGGGGCTGGCTTGTTCCCCCCGGACCATGGAATTCTGACAGTTTGCGCTGCATGGAGCGCAGTGCGCCGTTGGCTACCCCGGCCAGGCCCTTGCCAAAACGGTTACGCACATGGCTGACAGCCCAGTTTACCGCCGCATGGTGCGGAACTCGTAGAAAGACCATTTCATACAGGGCCGTTATCAGGACCAGCCGCATTTCAGCGGGGAGCTTGTCCGGCTTGGCAAGAAAATATTCGGAAAAACCGCGCAGCCTGAGATACCAGCGCAAAACACCGTACACCAGTTCCGTGCATAAGCGTTTGTCAGTCGGCACAAGCCGGATGGATCCCAAAACGCCATCCAGAGCGGCTTGCGAGTCGGTGTTGTCGTCAAGAACCCGGTTCAGGGCGAGCAGCGCCGCCGCTCTGGGGTCGTGCCCTGCCTTGTGATGCAGGCCTTTGGCCGAACGTGTCATGTATGGTGTTCCTTGTTTTCGGCCAGGGGGGCGGCCGTGGAAGCGCTTTGGGGAGCGTCTTCGGGAGTGATTTTTGAAGCGCCTGGTGGAGTACAGGAGGAAGCGCCTGTCGGAGCGCCTGTCGGAGCAGCGGGGGAAATCTTCTGCTGGCTAAGGGCGTTTTTCAATATTTCCGGGTGTTTGACACCGCCTTCCACATAGCGGTCCAAAGCGGCGACAAGATGCGGAAGCGCGATAATAGTGTTCCGGCACGGGCCTTCTGGTCTGCCGTTCAATATGCCGTGTACGGGAAGTGGATAGGTATCCTGTATGCCGGAAGTCAAATCCCGCTCGCAAGCGATGGCGATAATCAGGCGGGGTTTTGTTTCTACAACAATGCGTCGGGCAATGGTGCCGCCGGTGGCGATGGCCAGATGCACACCATATGCGTCGCGCAGGGCCAGCAAGCCCGCAATGGGGCACAGGCCGCAACGCTTGCAGGCATCTACCGAATAGCTGAGCCTGTATGTACAGGAGGCGCGTTGCAGGCAGTGCGGCAGCAATATGAGAATTTTATCAGCCGCAAATATGCCGTTCAGGCGTTCTGTAAGCTCGTTGTTCACCTTGATGAAACTGCGCCGTACCTCGTTGGTGGATATGCCGAACAGCCGGGCCAGAAGCTCCATAAAGGGCAGCAGGAATTTGATGGTAATACCGCGAACAGTGGATATGCCCCAAAAATGCCTGCCGGACAGTATTTGCACCACCAGTCCAAGCGAGGCCCAAGCGACAAGCCCGATGCAGCAGATCAGAAAAAAACCTGTAATATATGGAATACTAGGATGAATATTGCCAAGACCGACCACAGGAATGAGCCAGCCGACCAGCATGACAACGCATAACAATACGGACGTGCCTGTAACCAGCCCGATAAAAAGCCGCTTCCTCGGACGTTTTTCCGCAGGCGCAGTCATGAATGGCAAAAGAGGAGTGTTCACGCAGTACATTGTACACCAGCATGTGCCGCCTTGCCAACGGCAAAGAGCAACAGCGCCTACCGCCGGAAAATACGCTGGAAATACATCGGCCCGTAAAGAGCAATCGCGTCAGCGTTTTCCAACCAGGGCGAAAGACGGGTGCCCAAGGGGAAATTTTTCAGCTCTCGCCACACGACTTCGCACAAACAAAGAAGACGAAAACTGTTTACACCCAACAATTTTCGTCTTTTTAAACCGCAAACGCCTCAATTCTGGCGGAGAGGGAGGGGTTTGAACTCTCGATACAGTTCCCCATATACACGCTTAGCAGGCGAATTACGGTTTTTTGTGCGAGTGAAGTCTACCGGGGATTTGCTAGGCATGTAAGCCATGCAAGAGCACTCAAAGCACTTGAGCGGACCTGAACAGCACAGAAAAAGTATGCATAACGGTATGCATACAATTACCGCGCAAGCCTCTCAAGCAACAACTCCTCTATGGCTCGTCTACCGTCAAGAACTGCGAGAATGAACACATCTTTCCCGTCAACCCGATAGAATATGCGCCAAGGTGTATCTTGAAGCTCGCGAATCTTACTATTGGAGAAGGGAACCAGTTCGTTTGGCAGTTTGCCGCGCATGGGGAGCTTTTCGAGGGAATAGGCACTACGTTCCAACCGGGCAAGAATGGCCTCGGCTTGTTCTGTTCCGTCTCTGGGAAGGATGAAGTCATACACTTCAAGAATATCGGCAATGGCTTCAGGCGTCAGCGTAACCTTATACATTGCCCTGCCTTTCGCTGATAGTTTTGCGTATACTCGCAAAGGCCTCGGCAATTGGAACGCCCTTGCCTTCCCGGATGCTCTTTTCGCTCATGGAGAGAATTTTAAGCAGGGCAATGCCTTCTGTTAAGCGTTCGTAGTCATGAACGCCCATCAGTACCGCAGAGGCCTCGCCATTTTGGGTAATAACCATGGGGCCGGACGTGTTTACCTGTTCCAGCACCTTGCCGCTGTTGGCCTTTACATAACTGATGGGCTTGATGTCCTGGCTTGGTCGCATGTGGCCTCCAATGTTTTCTATTTAGACCAAATTTAGATGTAATTCGGTTATTGGTCAAGATGGTTTTGGGCAGGCTCTTTCCGACTTGGACACTTCTCAAAGAAGCCAGAGCAAAAATCTCGCACATGCGGCGCTCACTGGCCCGGATGTCACGGATGCGTTCAAGCATCTCGTCAAAATAGTCCGGGGCGGGAGAACCGGCGACGGGCGGGTTTTTTAACCGCTCATCGTCCATCGTGAAGCCTTTGAGCAGATATTCGCTGAGTCGTTCCGTGGCCCACTGCCGGAACTGTACGCCGCGTTGGGAGCGAACCCGGTAGCCGACAGCAAGAATGGCGTCCAGATTGTAATACTGCACGCGGTACTGTTTGCCGTCAGCGGCAGTCGTCAACTGTTGGTTGACAACTGAATCCGGTTGCAACTCTCCATCAGCAAAAATAGCCTTGAGATGCTTGGCGATGTTCTGTTTCGATGTCTGGAACAGCTCTGCCATCTGTTTCTGCGAGAGCCACAGACTTTCATCGTGAAAGCGAACCCGAATGATGTTTTTGCCGTCCTCGGCAGTATATAAAAGAAACTCGCCCTGCTCGGCGATAGCGACAGGAGGATTTGCGGGGCGACTATTTCAGGCTTAGTCATTCAGGACGGCTCCTTACGTAAGATACGCCCGAAGTATGCCGCAGACAGTACGGCTTTGCAATAAAATGGCCGTGAAGATTACTGCAAGACCTTGGCAACAACAGCACAGCCACCATCAACGGCGGGCTACTCCCCGATCTCGCCGTAATCGTCCAACTCCCTCTTTGCTATTCGTTCGTAGTGCTCATGCGCGGCCAACCATGAATATCTGTGCCCTGTCAAGGGCTGTGCATACTGCGAGGAGTAACCCCAAATTTTACGAAGGTTTGCCGGTTGGCATGCACAAACGCATGCGCAAAACCGACATGGCCCCAAATCCTACCCCGAACCATACCAAAAACCGCCGAGCTACTTTATCGTAACTCGGCGATTTTATTTAACATTCTGGCGGAGAGGGAGAGATTTGAACTCTCGATACAGTTCCCCATATACACGCTTAGCAGGCGTGCTCCTTCGGCCGACTCGGACACCTCTCCGCTGCTGTTGCCACAGCAACGAGACTCTTTACGTCATGAGGGGAATATCTGTCAACCTTTCGTTTTTGGGGGGCGGGTGGCGCGTGACGGGCGTCTTTCAGGAGATGGCTTTTCCCGGGCTAAGATGGTACAGATCGTTGAGCGCAGCTGTTTTGCGCAGTAGGTGTGCATTTGGCTGATTTTATTCTGCGCGTTATGGTTTTCAGGGCGCATGGCGTTAAAGGAGGGTGGACATGCATGCTGGTATAGTGGCCTGGTCCCTTTTCGAGAACAAGGGCGGCATAGAGCGCCTTGCCTGTGCTTTGGCCGGGGCCATGATTGACCGCTCCCACCGGGTGACCCTGTTTTACAAGCGGCCCGCGCAAAAAGGTGCCCAGGCCGTATTTCCTGTGCCTGCCGGGGTGCAGCTTGTGCCGCTTGATCTGGATTATGCGGACTCTAACTTCGGGGCAGCGCGTGAGGCCCTTTGTTCGGCCGGGCTTGACGCTTTGGCTGCGCTGTTTTCCTGGGAAAGTCTTTTGTGGTTTCCCCCCCTGTTAAGGGGAACCGGGGTGCCGCTGATTATTTCCGAGCACAACACCCCCGCGCTTATCAACGGCAAGTGGAACGAATATGAACGGCTTTGCTGCCTGCACACGGCCGATGAGTTGCATATTTTATTGCAGGGCTTTGTCAGGGAATACCCCGAATCGCTCGTAAAGCACCTGCGCGTTATCCCCAACCCGGCAAAACGCCCGCCCTGGCGGGCGGACGCCGCCCGCGCCGCCGGCTCCCGCCGTACCCTGCTCAGCGCAGGCCGTTTTGTGGACAAGGTCAAGCAGTTCTCTTTGCTAATCAAGGCCTTTGCCCTGTTGCATGCACGTTTTCCCGATTGGGATCTGGAACTGTGCGGCGATGGAGAGTCCATGGGCGGGTATCGAGATTTGGCGGCATCGCTGCTTCCGGCCGGCCGGGTCCGTTTTCCCGGAATGGTCGACGATATGGACGGGTACTACGCCGCTGCCGATCTGTTTTGCGTTCCTTCTCTCTACGAGGGCTTCGGCATGGTCACGGTGGAGGCGCAGGGGCACGGCTTGCCTGCCATTGGTTTTGCCGCCTGTCCCGGCACAAACGAGATTATCGTGCATGGCGAAAACGGCCTGCTTGCCGAGCATATGACCCCGGAAAGCCTTGCCGTGGAACTGGAAAAGCTGATGGAAGATGACGGGCTTCGTGCCGGAATGGGCCGCCGGGCCTGGGAAATGCTGGACCGTTACGCCCCGGAGGCTGTTTTTGATGCCTGGGAAACCCTGTTCCTCGACGCAGCCGCCCGAAAGGGGCGCACCCGCATTGACGAGCTTGCCGCTATGGATACTGCCGGTGATGGCAACTGCGCATCTGGCGAGCTGCACGGGGATAACTCCTTTACTGCTTGCGCCAGAGAGCTTGTGCTGCGCGGGCACCCTTTTGATCGCAGCGCGTACCTAAGCCTGCACCGGGAGTTGCAGGCCCGGGGCGAGGCCAGCCCTTTTTCCGAAAAGCATATCAATGGCTTTATCAAGCGGCACAAGCGTTATCTGTTGGCGGGGCATGACGGCCTTTGGCCGCGCTTTCGCCAGTTTTTCCGGAATTTTCGCGGGCGTTAGTTCCTTGCGGGCATGATAAAATTATCTTGCCCGTCTTCTGGACAAGCGAGCCGTTGCGGGGTAACAGTTTGCCTTGTTTATGGCGTATTTCCGGCAAGATTGCGGGTATTTCATTTTTTTGGGGAGACTATGCGTTTTACGATTATCAGTTCCGTGCTCAACAGCGGCCCTTCCCTCAAGGATACCGTCCATTCCGTTTTTACGCAGACCTATTCCAACTTTGAGCACATCATCCAGGACGGCTGCTCCAGCGATGGCAGTACGGATTTTTTGCGAGCCATGGCTGACGAACGGCTGCGGGTTTTTCAGGAAAAAGACAGCGGTATTTACGACGCCTGGAACAAGGCGCTGGAAAAGGCGGAAGGCGACTGGGCCATTTTTTTGGGAGCTGGCGATCTGCTGCTGACGCCAACTGTGCTGGAGCAATGCGCCGCGCAGCTTGCGAACGCGCCCGCCCACACCGTTCTTGCTTACGGCGGCATGCTCATGGGGCCAAGGGGTAAAGCCGAGCAGCGCGTACAGCGCACCCTGCGAACAGTGTACAGCCGGCTGTCCACCCACATGAGTATTCCGTTCACCGCCACCTTTGTGCGGGTTTGCGAACTGAAACGCCTGGGCTTTGATTCTTCCTTTCGCATTGCCGGAGACTACGATTTTGTGGTCAGGGCCATCAGCCATGACAATGTACTGCGCTTGCCCTTTATGGTAAGCTTTATGGAAGACGGCGGGGTAAGCAGCAACGAGGCCTATACCGCCCTGTTCAAGCAGGAGCGCCGCCGCGTGGCCGAGACGCGTATCATTCCCAAGGCAGAGGAAATCATTCGCGGGTGTGTCGCCCATTTGGAAGAAAGCACCTGCTGCGGCGCCAGAAAGAAAATTCGCCGGGGTGAGCGCCTGCTTGCCGCTTTGCGCAGGCAACGCATTGTGGAATAAGCCCTGACATGAAACAAGCTCCCGTCATCGTTTTTGCCTGCAACCGGCCCGTGCATCTGCGTCGAACCCTTGAGGCTCTGGCGGCAAATGATCTGGCTTGCGAAACCGATGTCGTCATTTTCTGCGACGGTCCCCGATATGAAGTGGAAAAACCCCTGGCTGATGCTGTTTACAAGGTGGCAGCCGGTGCCCGTGGCTTTAAGAGCTGCACGGTCAGTAAACGCGACGCCCACCTCGGCTTGACATATAGTGTGATAGAAGGCGTTGACGAAGCTCTGGCCAAAAATGACAGGGTCATCATTATGGAAGATGACCTGCTTGCTTCGCCGTATTTTTTGCGTTTCATGAATGAAGCGCTACGCCTTTACATAGACGAGCCCAAAGTGAGCTGCGTTAGCGGCAGGTGTTTCCCCCATAGCGTTTCAACCCCTCCGGAAAGCTTTTTTTTGCCTGGCTCGGATTGCGCGGGATGGGCGACCTGGAAACGCGCCTGGCAGTTGTTTGAAAAAGACGGCACCACGCTAGCCAGGCAGCTGGGGGAACGGCGGCTTGGCAATATTTTGAACCGGGGTTGCGGTTGTGATTGCATGAGCATGCTGCAAGACTCCGCAACAGGACGGGTGGGTTCCTGGTCGGCTCACTGGCTGGCGACAGCGCTTCTGAATGATATGTATTATCTGGTCCCGGGGCGTTCTCTTGTACTCAATATCGGAAACGGCGACTCCGACAGGCAGAACACCCGAATGATCGGCAGGTATGATGCCCCCTTGTCGCAAACGCCCGTTCGCCTGGAGAAGCAGCCGGTCCGTGCGCATCCCGTCATGTATAAAGCCCTGATGGGCTTTCTTTCCGGCAGCGGCGGGGACGCGCGGCGCAAGCACGCGGGACCTTTACGAAACAAGGTAGCTGAATTGCAGTATGCCGCGAAGGCCACGGTCAAAAGAGTCTTCAGCATGATGGGCCTGCGAAAGAAAAAGAAAGAAACATCAGGCAGGAACGTCTGGCAACGCTACCCCGACTGGCAAAGCGCCTGCGCGGCGAGCGGGGGCTATGATTCCGAAGCCATTTTTCAGAGAGTTCGGCTGGCTGCGCGCATGGTTCGTGACGGAAGCGCCGTATGGGAGCGGGACTCTGTTCCCTTTTACCACGAGGAATATACTCTGCCCCTTCTGGCTGCGCTGATGAAACAGGCCGCCTGCAATAAAGGGCGTTTGTCGGTACTGGATTTCGGCGGCGCTCTTGGCAGCACCTACATGCAAAACCGCGCCTGGCTGGACTGTCTTGACCATCTGGAGTGGCATGTGGTTGAGCAGCCGCATTTCGTGGCCTGCGGCAAAGAAGAATTTACTTTCGGTCCCTTGCGTTTTTGGCCGACAATGGCGGAATGCTTCCAGAACGGCGCAATCGACGTGGTCCTTTTATCCGGCGTGCTCCAGTATCTGGACGAGCCTTACGCGCTGCTGGAGGAAGTCTGTTCTTTCGCGCCTTCCCTGATCGTCATCGAGCGCACTCCTTTTGCGGAAGGCGAGGAAGAGTTCAGCGTGCAGCACGTGCCGGAACATATTTATAAAGCAAGCTACGCCTGCCGTTTTCTGGACAGGAGGCGCTGCAAGGACGTGTTGCAACGTCAGGGTTACCGCTGTCTGCCCGAATATCCTTCGGCAGTGGACCCCAAAGGTTTTTTCGGATTCTTTGCTTTGAGGCAGTAAGCGGGCAGACGCGCTCCGGCGGTACTGCTTTATCCTGAAATACCTCAGCCAACGGAAAAAACATGACGCTCCCCTTTATTCCCTTTGCCGACCCATCTGCCGCCTATCGTGAGCGCAAGCGGGATATTCTTTTTGCTGTGGAATCGGCCTTTGATTCGGGCCGCTATATCCTCGGCAGCGAAGTGGAAGATTTCGAGCGGGAATTCGCCGCTTTTCTCGGTACGCCCCATGCCACAGCCTGCGCGAACGGCACGGACGCCATAGAGCTTGCGCTGCGTGGTATGGGCATAGGCACGGGAGCGGCGGTTTTTACCGTATCGCATACGGCTGTAGCCACAGTGGCGGCTATTGAACGCGCCGGAGCCCTGCCCGTGCTTGTGGACATTGCAGAAGAGTCCATGACCATGTGTCCGGATTCTCTGGGCGCTGCTATCGATCACCTGCTTGCCTCAAGGCCCGAACTGCGCCCGGCGGCGATTATTCCCGTACATCTGTATGGCCATGCCTGCGATATGGACCCCATTCTGGCTTTGGCAGAAAGGTATGGCCTGGCAGTCATAGAAGACTGCGCCCAGGCTCACGGCGCGCGTTATAAAGGCCGCATGGTCGGCAGTATGGGGAACGCCGCTTCTTTCAGCTTTTATCCGACTAAAAATCTTGGCGCTCTAGGCGATGGCGGGGGTTGCGCCTGCCCGGACGCCGCTCTGGACGGGCGATTGAAGGCCCTTCGCCAATATGGCTGGGAAGAACGGTACATAAGCGCCATGCCCGGCATCAACAGCCGTCTTGACCCGGTGCAGGCTGCTATTTTGCGTATCCAGCTGGCCCATCTGGAAAAGGACAATATGTCCCGGCAGCGCATAGCCGCTCTTTACGCGACCGCTTTGTCCGGCGCGAGTCTGAGGCTGCCTTCGGCAGCGGACTGGACGCAGCACGTCTATCACCTGTATGTGCTGCGCACACCCAAAAGGGATGCGCTGGCCAACTTTTTGCGTGAGCGCGGCATCGGCACAGCCGTGCATTATCCACAGGCAGTACACAGGCAGCCCGCCTATAGCGGTCGTGTACCGCTGGCACCTGGCGGGTTGCCGGTTACAGATGCCATTATTCCGCAACTGCTCAGCCTGCCCATGTACCCTCAACTGGAAGAGGGCGCCGTGCAACGGGTGTGCGAGGCGGTAAACGAATGGGCCGCTGCCTCTGACCGGGGAGACTGCTGATGAACTTTGACAGGTCTCGTGTCCTGATTACCGGCGGGGCGGGTTTTATCGGCTCCAGCCTGGCCAGACGTCTTACGCGTATGGGTGCGCGGGTGACTATTGCCGATAGCCTGATTCCCGAATACGGGGGCAATTTCGCCAATATCGAAGATATTCGCGATGCTGTGGATCTGAACATTACCGACGTGCGCGACCCTCATGCCATGCGGCACCTGATCCAGGGGCAAGATTTTCTTTTCAACCTGGCCGGACAAACCAGTCACATGGATTCCATGACCGAGCCGCTTACAGACCTGGAAATCAACGCCAGGGCGCAACTCTCCATCGTGGAAGCCTGCCGCGTGCATAACCCCGGAATTCGCATCGTTTTTGCCGGCACCCGTCAGGTATACGGTCGCCCGGACTATCTGCCCGTTGACGAGAGCCACCCCCTGCGCCCTGTGGACGTTAACGGTATCCACAAGCTGGCGGGAGAGTGGTATCATTTGCTCTACAACAGCGTGTACGGCATTCGGGCCACTGTACTGCGCCTGACCAACACTTACGGCCCGGGCATGCGCATCAAGGACGCCCGGCAAACCTTTTTGGGTATATGGGTCCGCTATCTGCTGGAGGGCAAGCCCTTTGAAGTATGGGGCGGCGAGCAGTTACGCGATTTCACGTATGTGGATGATTGTGTGGACGCGATGCTTCTGGCGGCATCGCGCCCGGAAGCTTCCGGGCGGGTGTATAACCTGGGCGGTGAAAAGGTGGTCAGTTTGAAAACTCTGGCCCAAGCCCTTATCAACGCCCATGGCTCCGGCGAATATGAGATTCGGGAATACCCGGAAGAACGCAAGAAAATCGACATCGGCGACTATTATTCTGACGACGGGCTCATCCGCTCGGAACTCGGCTGGCATCCCGCCGTCCCTCTGGAACAGGGGCTGGCCGCCACGCTTGCCTACTTCAAACCCCGCCTGGCGTTGTATCTATGAGCAGGAACGAAGCCCATGCAACCGTCCGTGCGAGTGGTCCGCGGCATTTTTGTACGTATTTTGACCACAATTACATCCCAAGAGCCCTGGTCACGCTGGAGTCTTTACACCGCTACGCGCCCGATGCGCTGGTCCATGCCCTGTGCCTGACAAAAGACTGCCGTATGGGTATGGAACATCTGGCCCTGCCCTTTGTGCGCCTGTACGACCTTGTTGATCTGGAAACAGCAGACCCGGAACTGGCGGCAGTGAAAAATACGCGCAGCGCAGTGGAGTATTATTTTACGCTCAGCCCCTGCCTGCCCCGTTTTCTGCTCACAAGGGAAGGGCTTGACGAGGTCACCTACCTTGACGCCGACATGATGTTTTTTTCTTCCCCGGAGCCGCTTTTTGAAGAAGCCGCAAAGGCTTCGGTGATTATTACCCCCCATCGGTTCTCCGAAAGCCTCGGCCCTTTGCGGAAGAAGCTGGAAGTATATGGTCTTTATAATGTCAGTTGGCTGACCTTTCGTAACACCGGCAGCGGCAGCGCCTGTCTGGAATGGTACCGCGCCGCCTGCCTGGATTGGTGCTTTGACCGGGTGGAGGGCGACCGTTTTGCGGATCAGAAGTACCTTGATTCTTTTCCCCGTCTGTTTGATGGCGTCCACGTCATGCGTCATAAGGGCGGTGGTGTGGCACCCTGGAATTTGCACGACGCACAGTTTGAAAAACGTGACGGGATAACGCTTGTGGATGGCGAGCCTCTCATTTTTTACCACGCCCAGGCTTTTCAGCCGATACTGGGTCCGTTCTATGCTTCCGGCGGCTATGCGTATGCGTTGCGCCCCGGCAGGGACCAAAAAGAGTGCATCTTTCGCCCTTATATACAGGCTTTTGACGCCGCCTCAGCCAAAGCGGCGCGTGTGGGCATTGTCAGCCAGAGAGCGGGCGCTCGACAACTGGAAAAAAGCGGTTTTCGCAGACAACTCCGGCGTGTTTACAAAGAATTCAAGCACGGAAGCCTGGTTACGCGGTTTTGATGCGCGGTCAGGCTCAGGCAAATTTTCCTTATTACTGTCAATACGGCGGTACCCTCGGCTCTGCCCCGTTCTCTTGTGCAAGTGCCAGGCGGACATATCACACGAACCGGAAGAAGCCCGGACCGGGTGAAATCTCCCCTGCCCAGGGCCGGATACTAACGGCGATTACCCTTAAACCCTCTTGGGACGATTCATGAAAAAAGCCCTTATTACAGGCGTTACCGGGCAGGACGGCGCGTATCTTGTCCGTCTTTTGCTGAAAAAAGGTTATGAAGTGCATGGCATAAAACGCCGCGCTTCGTTGTTTAATACAAAGCGCATTGACGCGATTTATCAAGGGCTGCATGTGCCCAACAAGCGGTTTTTCCTGCATTACGGCGACCTTACGGACAGCGCCAACCTTATCAGCCTTGTTCAGAAAATACGCCCGGATGAAGTATATAACCTTGCCGCACAAAGCCATGTGCAGGTGTCGTTCGAGTCTCCGGAATATACGGCCAACGTTGATGCCCTGGGCACTTTACGGGTTCTTGAGGCCGTGCGGATGCTTGACCTTGTCGGAAAGACCAGGGTTTACCAGGCTTCCACCTCGGAACTCTTCGGTAAGGTTCAGGAAACGCCCCAACGGGAAAGCACTCCGTTTTATCCGCGCTCTCCATACGCCTGCGCAAAACTTTACGCGTACTGGATAACCGTCAATTATCGCGAAGCCTACGGCATGTATGCCTGCAATGGAATCCTCTTCAACCATGAATCGCCTATGCGTGGTGAAACATTTGTCACGCGCAAGGTGACAAGATGTTTGTCCCGGCTGGTGCTTGGGCTTGAAGACTGCCTGTATATGGGCAACATGAATGCCCTGCGCGATTGGGGCCATGCGCGTGACTATGTCAAGATGATGTGGCTGATGCTTCAGCAGGAAAAGGCGGATGACTACGCCATAGCCACGGGCATTCAGCGTTCGGTGCGCGAATTTATAGAAAAGACGGCGGAGCGCCTAGGCATTTCGCTTGAATGGGAAGGAAACGGCGTTGACGAAGTCGGCAGGGTGGCTTCTTTTGACGCGGAAGCCGTTTCCAGCCTTCTGAGCTTTGGAACAGCCAACACTCCGGCGGGCGAGTCGCTTCGCAAAGAAAGCCTGGAACAGGTCCGTGCCAACCCCGCCTTGCGTCCGGGCAGTATTATTGTGCGCATTGACCCCAGGTACTTCCGCCCGACAGAGGTTGAAACCCTTCTGGGCGATCCGACCAAAGCCAGGGAAAAACTGGGCTGGACGCCAACGACCTCTTTTGACGACATGGTAGGCGAGATGGTCAGGGAAGATTTCTCTGAAGCCCGCCGCGACAATCTTTGTATGCAATCCGGCTTTGATGTGCCCAATGTATGGGAGTAGCCATGAAAGAAGCGACTAGCAAGGCCGGCCCGGTTATGGAAAAAAACAGCAGGATTTTTGTCGCCGGGCACCGTGGACTGGTAGGTGGGGCGCTTGTCCGGGCGCTACAGTCAGCCGGGTATAGTGAACTGCTTCTTCGCAGCCGCTCCGAACTTGATCTGTGCGATCAGGCCGCGACAGAAGCTTTTTTCAGCAAGGAAAAACCCGAATACGTTTTCCTCGCGGCTGCCAAGGTGGGGGGAATACACGCCAACAATACATACCCGGCGGAGTTTTTACGGGACAATCTTTGCATTCAGAACAATATAATTCACAGCGCATGGCGTTCGGGAGTGAAGAAGCTGCTGTTTTTGGGTTCCTCATGCATCTACCCGAAGCTTTGTCCCCAGCCGATACAAGAGGAATACCTGCTTACCGGCCCGCTGGAGCCGACCAACGAGGCTTACGCCATTGCCAAGATTGCCGGAATTCGCATGTGCCAGGCTTATCGCAGCCAGTACGGCTTTGACGCGATAAGCGCCATGCCGACCAACCTTTACGGGCCGGGCGACAATTTCGACCTGCAAAACAGCCATGTGATGCCCGCCATGATTCGGCGCTTCCATGACGCGAAAGAAAGCGGATTGGCTAGTCTGGCAATATGGGGAACCGGAACGCCCCGAAGAGAGTTCCTGCATGTGGACGACCTGGCGGCTGCGCTTGTTTTCCTGATGCGGCATTACTCGGACGGGCTGCATATAAACGTCGGATGCGGCTCGGACCTGACGATAATGGAACTGGCCCGCATTGTGGCTGATGTGGTGGGGTTTAAAGGGGACATTCTCACGGATCCGTCAAAACCGGACGGAACACCGCGAAAGCAACTGGACGTCAGCCGGTTGAGCGCTCTTGGGTGGAAAGCCCAAATTGGCCTGCGCGAGGGTGTTGAGTCTGCTTACAGGTGGTATCTGCAAAATATCGCAAAGCTTGAGCGCTGACTTTTGCCGTAGCCGGCGGTGTTGCTCTCCCGCTCAAGCAAAGAACCTTTGCGATTTGTGGCTTAACGGCACGGGATTATTTTTTTTCCAAAACTTCCCGCATAAACGCGAGCACTGTTTTCGCCCGTTCCCGCCAGGTGTGGGAACGGGCTTTTTCAAGGCCGTATTCTCGCAGGGCGCGGGCCTTTTCCGGGTTTTCCGCCAGGCTCGCCAGGGCCTGGGCCAGACCGGCAGGGCTTTTGTCCGGCGCGGTGTGCACCAGCCCGGCCTCTGTGTGCGCCCGGAAAACCGAGAGCGGCGTCATCACTACCGGCAGCCCGAGGGCCAGGCCCTCATACAATTTCAGAGGTGAAAAAAAGAATTCGGTCTGCTGCGGAATCACGAATATGTGGGCACCAAGGCAGGCAGTGCGAATGTCTCGCTGGGGCAATGCTCCGGTGAACTCTATTCTCTCCTTGCCCAACGTTTTTGTCGCCTTGGCTTGCAGCGCCGTCAGGGCGTCTTTCGGGCTGCCCCCGATAATGGTCAGGCGAAAACGCTCCGGCAGCAGGGCCACGGCTTCGATGAGTTCTTCCACCCCCTTGCCCTGGTGGAAATTGCCGACATATACACAATGCACCGGGGCATTCGGGCCGGGCCAGGGGGCGCTGTCATCAAACAGGGGCAGCGCGTGGAAATTGGCCGGAGAAAACCCGTTCGGAGCAACCAGCAGGGGGCCGGTGTATTTCAGATGTTCACGAACTTCTTCTGCCACAACGGCGCTGGTAGCTACCACACCGCTTGCGCCTGATATGACCGCGCGTTCTCGTTGGCGGGTTTTTTGCCAATCGTTTTTCCCGGCGTTCGCATGCATGCGGAAAAGCACTTCATGCGCTTCATAAAACAAGGGCCGCCGCAGTAGTTTGGAAAGCGAGGCGATAGAGGACGCTTCGGCCAGATCGCGGGCGTAGAATACGGCGTTTTTGTCAGCCCGTGCAGCATTGAACAGGGCCCAGCGAAAGCGGAGGCCATACCCGCCCTTGCTGGAAGCGCAAAGGGGGTTCCAGCCTGCCGGGATAGCCGGTTTTGCGCCGAGGGCCTGCAAAATATCCTGGAGCGCATGCCGCGCGTTTTCACCGCTTGCGCCTACCACACCGGGGAAGCAGCGCACAGTGTCAAGTTCTTCGGTCAAGGCCAGGGCCATGTTAAGCGCCTGACCTGCATTGGCTGCCGCAGAAGGCAGGCGCAGTTTTTTCGCGTAGATCAGAGAAAATGTCATGCCCGGCCCCGTTTTTTTTCCACCGCTTCTTCCACCAGTTCGACAAAGGCGTCCAGCCCGGAGGGCACGTCATCGGGCCAGTCAAAGCGCTTTGGCGCCGGGACTTCAAGCTTGTCTTGCAGCATGGCGGTCATTGCCGCCACATCGCCGGGATTTTCCAGCACGGCGTTCTGCTCCAGAAAAAAGGCCGCACCGTTGCTGGCACTGGTGACGGTTTTGCAACCGGAGGCCAGGGCTTCCAGCACGGCGTTTGAGCAGGCGTCGTAAAAGGTGGGCAGGATAAACACATCCAGCCCCCGGTAAAAGGCGGGCATGTCGTCCACTTTGCCGAGAAAGGCTACGCGTTCCGCCACCCCGAGTTCTTTGGCCAGGGCGTCATACGCGGCATGATCGCGCCCGCCCGCAATAAAGAGGACGGTATTTTCCGGCAAGAGCGCCAGAGCGCGGATAAGCGGGCCGACACCTTTCAGTTCAAAATTTGTGGAAGCCGTACCGATGGTCTGCACGCGTGGTTTCGCCGCTGCGCCTTCCACGGACTCTTCCTCTGCGCCTTCGCCCAGGAGCGGGGGAAAGGCTTTGGGCAGTCTTTGCAACAGCGCCAGTTTGGCTGCCGCGCGTTCTTCTTTGGTCGGCCAAGGATAGCGGGCCGGGTCCGGGCGGTTGTAGACCACGCGCATTCGTTCTGCGGCAAGGTCCGGGTGGGCTTGCATGAGCCAGTCGCGCACCAGATGGGAAACTGAAATCACTTCGCTGTCTTTGGTAAACTGGTGCTTTTCCACCAGAAGCGTCAGCCAGTTATAGGGAGAGGCACGGCGCTTGAGTCGTTTGACAAGCCGTTCCCGGCCCTCGGGCAGTGCACGCTCGGACTTTTCCCAAAAGGTGCGAAGCGGCCCGCCGCCCATGCGCGAGACATCCTGATTCCAGGTTTTGCCAAGGCTGATTGAAAGGTCATAGCCCCCTTTTTTGCGCAGCCGCTCCGCCTGAACGAGAAACCAGAGCAGTTTCAGCGCGCGTGAGCCGGGCGGCCTGCCTACGGCTTTGACAGTAACCCCTTCGGGCGGCTCCGCTTCCTGACGGGCGCAGATAAAATCCACGGCGTGGCCGCGTTTTGCCAGTGCCCCGGCCAGACGGTAGCCAAACTGCTCCACGCCGCCATAGCGCGAATATTTGGGCAACATGATGGCTATGCGGGACATGACAACACGGCCCTAGCTTTCTCCGGCGGCGCTGCCGCCCTCGGCTTTCCCGGTAGCGCAGGCTGCGGCGGCAGCCTCTTCTTCTTCCAGCGATTCCGCGTGCTTGAGCAGCTCCTCAAGGTGTATGTCTACGCCGATGATGCCGGTAATGTTGTCCTCTGTATCAACGAGCGGGGCCGATACAGAAACCACAAGCCGGTCGGTGATAAGCGACTGGTAAATGTCTGTTACATGCAGGGTGCCGCTTTTCATGGGCGCGTTGTACCATGCCCGGTTGGACATATCCGTGCCAAGGGGAAGCCGCTCGGCAAAGCGGTCGGCAAACTGGCTGTCCGCTGTGGCGCTGGCAAGCAGGGTGCCGCTCGTGTCCGTGAGGTTGATAAACTGCACCACCGGGAACTCGGCCAGGAATTTTTCCAGGCAGGGGTAGAGTTCGTTCCCCTGACCGCGTACTTCCATGGTATTGACCAGGCGGGTGATGATGTGCACAGACAGCTTTTTGGCCAGTTGGCGCACGCGCTCGAGTTCCGAGGGAAAAAGCTCCGGCATGAAGCGCTTTGCCAGCGCGAACATTTCCTTGGTGGATATGGAAGTGTTGCGGCCCTGTTCATAGGCTTTCATTATCCGGCCATACATCTGCCCGACAGCGGGATGCGACTTGCTGACCGCCGTGTCGCCGGTCAGGCCGAGTTTGTTGTTCAGCCAGTAGGCGACACCCGCACGGCCCGACTTGTCGGTGATAATAATGGGTACGCTTCGGCCGAGGATGGTGCCGGTATCGAAGATATTGTAAATTTCTTCGTTCTTGGCCAGACCGTCCACATGGATTCCCGCGCTGGTGGCGTTGAAGTCTTTGCCGACGAAGGGGTAGTTGTCCGGGATGGAGTAGTCCAGTTCGGTTTCAAAATAGGAGGCAATGGTGTTGATAACCTGGGTGTTGGCAGCGTCGTCATTGCCGGTAAGGGAAATGTATTCGATAACCATGGCTTCGAGCGGGGAGTTGCCCGTGCGCTCGCCAAAGCCGAGCAGGGTGCTGTTTACTCCGCTGCAACCATAGAGCCATGCTGTGGAGGCATTGACGAGCACCTTGTGAAAGTCGTTGTGCCCGTGCCATTCCAGCCATTCTCCAGGTACGCCCGCGCTGTCGGTAAAGGCGCGGACAAGACGCGGGACAGAGCGGGGCAGGGCGGCACCGGGGTAAGGAACGCCGTAGCCCATGGTATCGCACAGCCGGATTTTGACCGGCATGCCCGCTTCCTGTGAAATTTCCATCAATTTTGCGGCCAGCGGCAGGCAGAAACCCTGGATGTCGGCTCTGGTCACGTCTTCAAAATGGCAGCGGGGAACAATGCCCCATTCCAGAGCCTGGCGGGCCATGGCCACATACTTGTCAAAGGCCTGTTGCCTGCTCCAGCCCAGCTTCATGAAAATATGGTAGTCGGAAACGCTGGTAAGCATGCCGACTTCCTTGAATTCCATGTCCTTGGCCAGTTTCAGGTCGTCAATATGCGCCCGAATCCAGCCGGTAATCTGCGGGAAGCCATAGCCGCGAGCCCGGCAAGCTTCAATGGCTTGTCTGTCTTTGGGCGAGTACATGAAAAATTCGCTGGCCCGGATAAGACCGCTTCTGCCGCCAAGTTCGTGCAACAAATCGTAAATATGCAGGATTTGCTTTACCGAATACGGCGGCCTGGCCTGTTGCCCGTCACGAAAGGTGGTGTCGGTGATAAACATCGGCTCGGCCGGACGCAAATCCACGTACACCCCGTCAAAGGGGATACGGCTGATCTTGGTGTAGGGAAACATCTCCCGGAACAGTTCCGGTTTATCTACTTCGGTCAGACGCGATGCTGCCGGGGTGCGTTTTGGGTGCAGTAGCGACATGGGAATCTCCGTAAAACTGGCGGCTCAGGGCTGGGCCATTGTTACAGGCCTGGTTGCAGGCCTTGCTCTTGTTGCAGGCGTAAAGACGGGGCGAATTCGGGGTTGATGGACAGAGCTTTTTGCAGGGCGTTTTCAGCAGCTTCTTCCCGTCCTCCGGCCAGAAGGGAGACAGCGGCTTCGTGGTACAGACGTTCCGGGTTTTCGCCGTATATGGCTGTGACAAAGGTCGGGAATTCTTCGCCAAACGCGCGTCTGATCAGGCTTTCCTTGTCATACAAAAGTCTGGCAAGGGGGCGGTGCCCGGCGCGACCGCCAAAGTACAGGGTAAACAGAGCCCTGGAATGGGCGAGCAGGGCTTCCAGCCTTCGGGCCTCGCGGGAAATGCTGTCCTGGGTCTGGCCCTGGATGGTGAGCAAATCGCCCGCCATGCGTTTGATGTGGACCGGAGCGCGGCTGACGGCGATATCGGCCAGCAGGGGAGCGTAATACTGATGCTGGTGGGCGTCTTCCATAAGCTTGAGCGTTTCGTGGAAAATATAGCCCAGCGCCTAGTCCAGCAGCACTCCCACCTGGTCGGTGCCGGAGTCCTGCCGGAACAGGTGGTGCGATTTGTCCTTGAGCCGCCAGAGCATGCCCTTGTTCAGCGGTTCTCCGACCATTTCGCGCAGCACGGGAAAAGAAATGGTTCCGGAAGCCGCCAAGCGTTCAAATTGGGAAAACAGCATGTCTGAGGCGCGGCAAAATTCGCGCAGAACGTCACGCTCAAAATCTTCCCTGTTATTTTCAATCCATTTGCGTTCCATACTCATGCCCGTTTCATACTCATGCCCCGATCCACGGCCCGAAGGCCGGGATTGAGCGTTGGCAAGCCTTTTTGGGCGTAGCCCTTGGCGATAAAAGCCGTACCGTCAGGCCTTACACTTTGCACACCGCGCCGCAGCAGCTTTTCAGAAAGCCGGTATAGGTGTGCAGGATGCGGCTTTCCTTTTCGCGCTGTTCCCCGGCAAGGGGGGGCAGGCGGTGTTCGGCGGCAAGGCGCTCCATAGCGCCGAAAGCCGGTATGGCCGAAAGCCCGGTGGACAGGACTTCGCCGTTTTTTGCGGAAAAAAGCTCTGCCTCACGCATGTCTGTAACCACCGCCAGCGGACAGGGGCCGGGCAGGGCGAGCCTTGCCAGAGCCAAAACTTCGCGCAGGTAGGTGTGCACCTGACCGGCGCAAAAAACAAGCAACAGTCCCGGTTTGCCGTTTGCCAGCATACAGGCGATGTCTGCCTCCCGCTGCATGACTTCGCCCCGGATGCAGTAGGAAACAGGCAGTCGCGGCACAAGGGTTTTGGGGTCGTAGCCCCGCTCTTTCACCAGAAAACGGGCCAGGGCCTGGCGCAGGTCTTCGTAGGTGGTGCGCTCCCTGCTTTCGCCGGTAAGGTAGTCGCGGATGGTTCCACCAAGGCTGACTTCATGCATGCCTGTCTCGCCGAATGGCTGGTTATAGCGACCATCGTACCAGATTCCAAACAAACCCAGGCAAATCCACGCATACCCGCGTCAGGCTGCGCCAAAGCCTGCCAACCGGGAAATTTCGCGCCAAGCCGACGCCTTTGCGGGGATTCTGCGGTACCTGCGCTTACCGGCCTTCCTTTTTGCGCGCCTCTTCCTTCAACAGGGCGGTGGCGACATTCAGATCGTAAAAGGCCAGCGGGTCTGCACCGGTGCCTTTTTCTTTGTACATTGCCGCTGCACGCACAAGCACTTCGTAAGGCAGCCAGTCATGCTGTTCCCATACCTCGGGGTATTCCGTGCGAAAAAGCCGGAACTCTATGCTGCCCGCGCCCTGACGCACATACACCCTTGTAGTGGTGTCGGCAGGGTCGGGGTAATAATACAAACCTTTGTCGTCTTTCACGCCGCTCTCCGAAAAAAAGCAAAAGATTCCATGCAAAAGAATATTCTCGCCTGAATTGCCTCTGGCGTCAACACAATAGCTGCCCGGTGCCCGGTTTGCACGCAGGCAGGCGCGCGCCGTCGGGGCGTTGACTTTGGCCCCCACCCTTGCCATAGCTGTAGAAACATCACCGTACACAACTCTCTGCACCCGGAACCCTCATGACGCAGTCTATGGCGCATACCCTGCATATTCCCCTGGCTGATCCGGCCTGGAAGCTGCTTATGCAATCCGGGGTTGTCGTGCGCTGCACGGTGGGCATTACTTTTGACCTCATGCTGCGCCGTGAGTTCGGATTGACCGAAGAACAGATTGCCCCGGTAGATTCCATAATTCTTGACGGCATGCCGGTGGATGAGCCGGAACATACGGTGGTTCCCGGCGGCTCGCGCCTGGCCCTGGCCTCCGGTCTTCCGGGTATTACCGGCCTGTCCATGAAAAAAGGCAGTGCCGTGCGCGGCCTGCGTTCTGGCATAACCCACACCCGCTCGGCTGAGGTAACGCCTACGCCTGGCGAAATAACGCTCTCTCTGTATAGTCTCACCCTTCCTGAACTGGCCGGACATTTTCTTGCCCGCGGGGTCGGGGTTACGCCGGAGCAGCTTGTGCGCTACAGCCGGTTTGCCCTGGAAGATGCCGTACTTCTTGATAAAACCCCGTACAAGGCCAAAGAACTGGCAGGGGCGCTGGCCGGTTTTCCTGCTGATTGTCGTATTGCTCTCACCGCCTTTGTTATGTCGTAGTTGACATAACATGCTGATTTTTCAACAGTAATGCATTGACAAGGTTCCCCGCAAGGGTATACTGGCGTTATCATCGAACCCGAAATGTAGCCTGTCTGACAAGGAGGCAAAGCATGGATTTTACAATTTTACGCGTAAACATGGCGTCCAAAGAATGCCGTTTTGAAGATATCCCCGCCGAATACGCCGGAATGGGCGGGCGCGGGCTGACCTCGCTTATCGTTTCCAAGGAAGTGGAGCCGACCTGCGCTCCTCTTGGTCCCTACAACAAACTGGTATTCGCCTCGGGCATGCTTGGCGGTACAAATGCCGCCAATGCCAACCGTATTTCCGTGGGCTGCAAAAGCCCGATGACCGGCGGCATCAAGGAAGCCAACTCCGGCGGGCAGCCCGGCGGGCATCTGGCGCAACTCGGCATTTATGCGATTATTGTTGAAGATGTCGCAGAAAAAAACAGTTGGTGGCAGTTGGAGCTTGGCAAAGGCAGCGCCAAGCTGGTGCCCTCTGTCGCCCACGGGCTGGACAACTATGACGCCGTGGCCAAACTGCGCGGGACGTATGGCGACAAATGCAGCTATGTGACCATCGGGCGGGCCGGTGAATTCAAGCTTACCGCAGCCAGCATAGCGTTTACCGACCGTGAGCTGCGCCCCTCGCGCCATGCCGGTCGGGGCGGCGTTGGTGCGGTTATGGGTGCCAAAGGCTTGAAAGCCATCATAATCAACCCGGAGGGCGGTGCCCAGCACCCCCTGAAACACCCGGAAGAATTCAAGGCGGCAGCCAAGCGCTTTGCCAACGCCCTGATGAGCCACCCGGTGTGCAGCCAGGGGCTGACCAACTACGGTACGGCAGTGCTGGTGAACATTCTGCACGAAGCCGGTGGCCTGCCCACCAACAACTTCAGCAAGGGGCGCTTTGACGGGCACGATGCAGTTTCCGGTGAAACAATGAACCAGATCACCAAGGACCGCGGCGGCGAAGGCAAGGTGGCCCACGGCTGCATGACCGGCTGTATCATGCGGTGCAGCGGCATTTTCCCGGACAAAAAGGGCAAGGAAGTGGGCAAATGGCCGGAGTATGAAACCCTGTGGGCTTTTGGTCCCAACTCCGGCATAGACAAGCTGGACATGATCGCCGAGTTTGACAAGATTTGCGACGATGTGGGCGTAGACACCATTGACGTTGGCGGCGCTCTGGCCATTCTGATGGAAGCGGGCGTGCTGGAATTCGGCGATGCCGAAGGCGCTCTCAAGCTTATGAACGAGATCAGCAAGGGGTCGCCCATCGGGCGCATTCTCGGCTCCGGCGTGAGTCTTGCGGGCAAGATCTACGGGCTGTATCGCATCCCGGCGGTGAAGGGCCAGGGCCTGCCTGCCTATGACCCGCGTGCGGTCAAAGGCCAGGGCGTTACCTACGCCACTACCCCCATGGGCGCGGACCATACGGCAGGCTACGCGGTTACGGCAAACATTCTGGGCGTTGGCGGCACGGTTGACCCGCTCAG
>JAJDIC010000003.1 GCA_030266525.1 Desulfovibrio sp. OttesenSCG-928-G15
AGCCGTCTCGTCTGGCAATACCGCCGTATAAGCAGCTCTGGAAGCGTCATCAATGCAGACGTGCAAATACTCCCAACCGGGGTGACGGCGGGTGACTTGTCGTGTTCCCGTTTTCCTGTGCCCAACACCGTCAATCTTGCCGAGTCGCTTGATATCAAGATGAAGCATCTGGCCCGGTTTCTCCCACTGGTAGCGTTGAATAGGCTCTTTTTCCTTCAAAGAGGAAAGGCGTGAACAATCGAGTTTACGCAAGGCCCGAAATACACTGCTGCGGCAAATACCAAGCCGTTCAGCTATTTCATCTCCGGTTAATCGCGCTTTGCGTAACAACCAGATGGAACTGAAATCCTGCTCCGTCAGTTTATTCCGGCAGTGTTTCGGGCGGGAACTCTTGTCCGCAAGTGAGGCAAGCCCGCCTTCTCGGTAGCGGCGCATCCATTTTCTGGCCGTTCGTAGGCTTACGCCAAATCCCGCCGCCACAGTGGCGGCGGGCATGTCGCCCATCCGCCGGATCATTTCCTCTCGACCTCTTGCCGTCAGTTTGGCATTCTTATGACTGTTCACCTTCTCCCCCTTGAGGCTTGCTGTTGTGTGGTAACTCCAGCTTTAACCTCTTGGGAGAAGGTGAACAACCTATTGAAACATTACACCTAGGGCGGTACAAAGCTTATTTCTCAGACGTCAATGGGAGAGCCGACAGGAATTGCAACTCCACGGACATTCCTTGAGGTCACAAAAATCGAGCTTTTACATTTTTATGTGATTTTGATTGCAATATGTGATAATATAGCTCGACAAATATAAAAATCTGCGTATAATATTCACAATAAGACGCGCCTTCTGCTCCTTAATCTCACCGACCCTATTGAGTTACCTCCCAACAACGTCCTCGGCATCCATTGCAGTATACCCTCACTTCATCCCACATTAAGACGTAGTTCCAAGCAAAAAAGGATGGTTCCTTGTCGCAAACGACTGCCAATCATTTGTTCAGGAAATTTTAGAAATAGCAGAGGATTTGGCATTTCAACAAGGAAAGACACTCCTTATTTCCGAGGATTCCTAATGAAGTCATCTTGTTGCACATATCAATCGGTGCAAAAGAATCAAAAAAGCATATTGTTGACATACAAGTACATAGAGAGGCCATATAAAAGCAGCGTTATCCAAAAAAGAGGGACTGCCCCTAATACTGCAAAGGCTGAATCCAACACTGTAATGCCTTTATAGAATCCTGGAATAATACGCCATAGCGCAAGCCCCAAAAAAGCAAGTCCGAATATGCAAGCTATTATTTCAAATTCAACCTCAAAAAAGGCAGGGTGTGTCGCCACTTTCACGCCAACAATCTCAAGCACAAGCCAGTACACAGGAATTGCATACAAAGTAGGGATGAATATTTTCCAGAAAACAGGCCGGAAATTTGTTTTTCCGGCTGCGCGGTATCTCATGACCACATAGGCCACCGCTGCTGCCACAGCAAGGAAGCAAAATAGAATAAAATGATCCACACCTGACCTCGTGTATGTGTAGTACCGGCGGATGCGAGCTGGCTAGTCATTATAAAGAGGCACAGCAATATTTTTTAAATGCAACTCCATGTGAAACAAGACCAGAAGGAGTTGAGAATTCCCTGCCGAGAAAAGCAACCACCCTCCTAGCCTGTTTATAGTAATATACAGAGAACGAAAACAAATAGCAAAGAAAAACCGCAGGTTTTGGAGAGGATACCCCTTTCTGCCTGAACCGACAGCAGTCATATGTGGCTTTCTGTTCACTTATTCCAGCATGACTAACACTGATGGGATGAGAGTCTGAACGCGCACAGGGGGGGCGAAGATTCAAACCCTTTCCTCCCGATCGGGAAAACTAATAAATCCATGCAAATAGAGATAGCCCCCCCCCAAAAAAGGGATTCAGGTACCACCTGAATCCCTTTTCTCGTTTTTCAAGGGGTCGTGGAAATATAATGGGTTAGCTGCCAAAGACCGTTTTTTGCGTTGGCTGGTGTTGGCGAGAGGTGAATAAACAAGCAAGCATGCAAGTTGTGCGTCAGGCGCACTAACCTATCAGGCCGGCTATCATGCTTGGAATGCTGTTGGCCTGCGCCAGCATGGCTGTGGCTGACTGGGTGAGAATCTGTTTTTTGACGAAGCTGGTCATTTCCTCGGAAACATCCACGTCTGAAATGCGCGATTCTGAGGCCTGTAAGTTTTCAGCCTGAATCTGGAGGTTGGAAACGGTGTTTTCCAGCCTGTTCTGCATGGCACCGAGGTGGGCGCGGATTTTGTCTTTACGGATTATGGCGGTATCGAGCTTGTCCAGCGCCCTTTGGGCCAACTCCTGAGTGGGAATGGAGATATTGCTCCCGCCCGTCGCAGTTGTCTCGCTGTAGTAAGGCCGATACTCCCATCTTTCGTCACCAATGGAGAACACACCCCTTCCGGGAACCATGAGGATCAGGTCTTCCGTGACCTCGTCGATGGTCAGGTTTTCGTAGTTTTCCGGTGTCATGTTGGCGCTACTGCTCGGGTTTCCGTCGCCGGAATAGCCAATGGTCATCCCGTTATAAGTAAAGATATTGCCGGCCTCATTCGGGGTAAACGCAACATCCGCTCCGGTTCCGTTCAATTGCGAACCGTCATACACCGCGCCCGCAGCAAAGCCGTTTTGTTTGTTTACGACCCGCGAGCCGTCACTTATGACCGAAGATGTACGCCAGCCCGAGCCACCCAATACCGTGCCTGCGATATGCTTCCCTGATGTAGTAAATAGCTGAAATGTATCGTTTAGTTTGTGATCGAACAGTTGTATCGAGAAATTCTTTGTTCCTTTTGGAATAACTTCGAGAAGGATTAGGCCAGAGTTGTATTGCATGGTGCCTCCGTCTCCGACTTTTACACGCTCTACACCTTCTTCGGTAGTGGTTGTGCTCCAGGCAGTAGACAGTCCCAAGCCAGCCAGGGTGGCGTTGCCGATATCCAGAAAGTAATAATCCTCGGCAGAATTGTTGCCGGGGCCGAAATGCACTTTCAGTGCGCCGGTGGACTCAAGCCCGGAGCCATCGTGTTGGCCAGTGCGGGAACCGTCTAGCAACTTCACGCCGTTAAATTCTGTCGACTTGGCTATACGGTCTATTTCTGCGGCCATAGTTTGAAATTCTTTGTCAATCATGAGGCGCTGGTCTGAATTGTACGTACCGGTGGAGGCCTGTTCGGAAAGCTCCTTCATACGGATAAGTTTTTCGTCGATAACGCCGAGCGCGCCGTCTGCGGTCTGGATGAGCGATATGGCGTCATTGGCGTTGCGTATGCCCTGATTGAGCGAGGAAATATCTGCTCGCATCAGTTCCCTGATGGCGAGGCCTGCGGCATCGTCGGCGGCAGAGTTTATGCGCAAGCCGGAAGAAAGGCGCTCTATGGACGTAGCCAGGGCTCCGTAATGCGAGCCAAGGCTTCTAAAAGCATTGGAAGCCATGACGTTGTTGTTGATGGAAAGACTCATGCCGCACCCCCCTCATCAGAGTGCAGCATATGGTCATGATACGGGTGAGGGCAGGCAAAGAGCAGGCAACAGAAAACAAGCGCAACGCCACAACCCACGAAAGACCCCGCCGGGAGAATAAATTCCCGTGGTGTGCTTTCATGCGTACCCATTATTGGGGCACGCGGGGTCAAGTGACTGTTTTCCATAATCTATCTCATTGTTCCCATACATTGATAGTTCCCGCCTATAGCTCTCATCGACACGGCGCGAAAAAACTTTACAAATTATGAAGACATGCATCTTAAAATATCATTGCGCAGGAAGAAAATTGGCGAATAGGCATGATAGTTTAATGTGTTATTGACGAATACAATACATAAAAAAACTATTCTGCCCAAAGTGCGTCCTTGATGCATTGTAGTTTTTTTTACAAAAACACACAGAAGCGGAGTTGCATGGTTAATGCAGGAGTTCCTTGCGGCGGTGACTTGCGGATAATGACGGCCAGATTGAAATTATCGATTATGAATCCGATAGGCTGGTTGCGTGGATATGCCCTTCCCCCTAGGCCACCAGCTGCAAATCATATGTAACCTTCTGTTCACTTGTTCCAGCATGACTAACACTGACGGGATGAGAATCTGAACACGAACAAAGGGGGCAACCTGCTCATACCCCTTGATGCTAATCAAGTGGGCGTTATTCAGTCAAAGTTTTACGATTCAAGATCAACTTTTCGTAAGATACTAATATGATAAAATATATGTTGGTTCCGTATGCTTTAGGAAAATGTTGGCAAGTTGGCGAAAATCCAACATTTTGCCAACGCTGCACCAACGCCAAAGCTCCTATCTCATTATCTTCTTTAATAAAATTATACACTTGAGCGGCACGGGGCTCAAGGGGTCGAAGGTTCAAATCCTTTCCTCCCGATCAGGAAGACTAATAAATCCACCGGATAGAGATAACCCCCAAAAGGGATTCCGGTACCACCTAAATCCCTTTTCTCGTTTTCATGGGGTCGTGGAAATTTAAGTAATTACCGGACGAAGACCGTTTCTTGGGGTTAGCTGGTGTTGACAAGCACCTGGCAAGTGTCGACCACCTTGCTTTGCATATAAATTTTGTTCATACTGAAAGTCTGGAATAAAAGGTTGCCCTCAAAAGGGTCTCCCTGAATGGATTTTCGTCAAGTGGGATTCATGTTCATGTAACCAAGTAAGCAGCAGGACAGGTGTTTGCCCTGTTCATGGAAAACCCATGAAAAAGATTATTGCTTTGGCGTTGGTGGCTATGTTTGCTTCTTCTTCCGGGGCTTTTGCCGCTTTAGTCAAAAGAACATTTACCGGGGTAATAGTAAAAGACCCAACAGAGGCTGAGGCAGAATTTAACAGTAATCCGGTTTACTTTCTTGAAACAGGAGTAATCCCGGGCAATAATGATGAGATTCAAGCTTTCAGGGCAAAAGATTTAAAAGACACTTCCCCCGAATTTCGTAAATGCATTACCGACAATAAGTATAAAAAAGTCGTCAGAATCACAGCGAAACTCGAAAAAGATGGTGCTCCTGATTTTTTGACGCTGGACAAAACGTCAACCTGTAAACGCATTGATGGAATTACGCCAATACCAAGAAAATCTGAGACCTTCACTGGAAAAGTAAAAAAATGTTCAGATTCCGATTACTCTTTGGGGTCATGTATGTCTGATGCTGAACCGTCATTTACCATCAAAGAACTCAAAAACACTACCAAAGAATTTCAGCGGTGTATAAAAGCCAAAGGGAAAGTATCCATCACCGCGACACCTAACCCATTCCGGCAAAGCATAGAGTTGATGCTGGATGAAAAATCCGTTTGTAAACGACACTAATGTGAGCGTGTTTGCCTTGTTGGTCACGAAAATTGGATATTCACATCTTTATGTGACATTGACTGCAATATGTGATATTATAGATTGATAAATATAAAAATTAGCGTACAATATCACAATTCAGATACTTCTTCTGCTCATTATCTCACCAAGTCTATTGAGCGACCTCCCAGCAACGCCCCTGGTATCCATTGCAACATACCCTCACTTCATCCCACATTTGTCGCGATCTTGCGAAACCTAAGAGACTACCCCCCAAAAGGGATTCAGGTGCCCCTTGAATCCCTTTTCTCGCTTTTCAAGGGGGCGTGGAAATGTAATGGGTTAGCAGCCAAGGGCTGTTTTTTGTGTTGGCTGGTGTGATGGGTGTTGACAAGTGGCTCCCTTCGTCACATCACTTCATGATGCCCAAACCGGGTATGCTGATTCTTTCTGCCATGGCGGAATGATATTCCTCTTGTGTAATGATTTTCCTGTCGCGAAGCCGTCCAAGAAGCCAACTTCTTCGTTCATACATGTCGCCGAGAACTCTTTCCAGATTTGTCCATCTATTTATATCAAGCAGCATGAGGGTCGCGCTCTCGGCAATGCTTAATGCATGCAGGTTCTTGTTAAAAAGGAACTGCGCTCCGGCCTTGAGGCCGAATGCGTTTCCCGGATAGCGCATTGTATTGAGATAGGCACACAGTATCTGCTTTTTATCCAGGGAGGCTGCCAGGCGAAAGGTGAGCAGGCGGCGCATGTCATGCCGTATATAAAAATCAATATCACGGGATCGGAAAAAATCAGACGCGAAAAGCATTATAAGCGCGTCCAACGGTGAGTGCGCACAGCCAAAATCATGCCCATCCGTAGTGAAATAACCGGAATTTGACGAGACAAGATACATGGCAACAAGTAATTCCGGTATCTCTTCATACCGCACGGGCTCAATGGTGTACGGCGTATCGCCGCCTATGGGATGCTGGGCCTCCAGCAACTGGGCGTGTTTTGCCGGGTTCCGAAATACTTCCATTCGCGGCATGTCTTTTGTGCAGTAGGCATAAAGCCCACCGACGGCAAGTACAGCCATTATGCAAAGGCCTAGCAAGATTTTCACAATTCTTCTTCGCATGCACCCATACCCCCGGAA
Source organism: Desulfovibrio sp. OttesenSCG-928-G15 (assembly GCA_030266525.1). Next base: position 6,491 of record JAJDIC010000003.1, read on the forward strand.
ATGCCTGTGTTACCGAATGTTCATGTAAATATACATCAACCATCGCTGCCAAGTAAAGACAATTATTTCCGACACCGTTTTGTGGGAAGCACACAACTGAAATATCGCCGTGACAATATCTCGATATTGCGTTCTTGCAATACTGTTTGTATACTCCACCTCAAGGGGAATGCGGTTGCTGTCCCTACCAAAGAGAGAAAACCGGCAGGGCTTGTCGCAGAACCCCTCCAGTAACATGGATTGAAGAATGAGTATGGTCATAAAGACTACAGAAGCAATGATTGCGTTTTTTGCTGGCGACATCCGGCGTATCAATCATTTCTTGTGCGTTCACGGGCTGGCCAAAACAATTGGAGAGATGGAGCAGCTGTCATCTGAAATGCTGGAAATTCTTGAGATTGCTGCCCTCACGCATGACATTGGCATAAAGGTCGTCGAAGACAGAGAAGGAAGCTGCACGCCAGCGCAGCAAGAGAAGGAAGGACCGCCAGCCGCAGAGAAACTGCTCAGAGATATCGCTTGCCCCGAAAATATTATTGAGAGGGTATCCACCCTCATAGGGCGGCACCATACCTATACGAATGTTGACGGCCTTGATTGTCAAGTTTTGCTGGAAGCAGACTTCCTGGTAAATATCCATGGCATGGGAATAAAAGAAAATGCTGTACAGAGCTTTAAACGAAAAGTTTTTACAACGCGGAGTGGCTTGCATCTTCTTAAGCTGATGTACGGAGCGTAACCATAACAGCTCCTTTGATTGGTATTTCCCTGTCGGAAACCAAGCAGGTTGCGTAAACCACAGTCAAATTTCATTTGGAAGCCGTTTTCCACATGCATCATGGCCCCAAAGCGCGAAAACAACGATTCAGTATTCATTCAAGGCAATCCCGCAGAAAGAGGCATGTTACACAGTGCCTTGAACATCCTTTTCTACTTGTTATCGCTACAGTATCTTTTTTGAATACCATGCCAAGTATGCAGTCAGGCGGCGAGCCCTGGTGTTTTTTGCATTATGAGCTTTTGGGGCAGGCTGATTGCGACGGCCTCGCAGGACTCTTTCAGGCTCGACTTATGATCAATTCCTGCCCTTGTTCAGCCATTTTGCCAGGGTGCTGAAAAGCTCAACACTGTCTATCGGTTTGGTGATATGGGCGTTCAGGCCTGCATCAAGGCTTTTTTGCCGGTCATCGCTCATGGCGTGAGCGGTCATGGCGATGATCGGCAAGTCCGCAAACCGCTCTTGCGCCCGCAGCTTGCTTGTGGCTGTGAGGCCGTCCATTTCCGGCATCTGGATATCCATCAGTACGAGATCAAAACTCTGTTTATCGAGAATTTCCAGAGCTTCTTTGCCGTTGTTGGCTATGGTTACCCGCATCCCCGCCTGCTTGAGCAGTTCTTCAGCCACAACCTGATTTATCTCGTTATCTTCAACCAGCAGAATGCGGCTGCCTTCGTGCCTGCCCATGAACTCCCGCTCCAGCTTTTGCTTGCTTGCCTGGGAGGCGAGGCCGAGGTCGCGACCCAAAAGACACACTGTTGCGTCATACAGGCCGGACTGGGTTACCGGGTCAGCCAGCACGCTCTCGGTCAGTGCTGTATGCTCTACGGCAAAACCGGCGACAAGCAGCACTTTCATCGCGCCCAGCCTGCCCTCGGCGGCCGCACGCTCCAACTGGTCAAATTCGGCAAAACCGCCACTTACGACCAGCAAATCCGCAGGCGCAGCCGAAGCTGCTCTCCTGACAATATCAGCCAAGCTTGATACCCGCTCAATATCCCTGCAGCCCAAAGAAAACAACTGGTCGTACAGAGCCTTGTAGGAAGCATCGTCGGGCATGGCGGCAAGAACGCGCATGTCGGTGAAATTTTCCGGCCCGTCAGAGTCACGCGGCTCCCGCGCTATTTCGCGGAACAGGCAGGTAAAGTGAAAGGTTGAGCCTTTGCCGGGGGCGCTTTCGCACCAGATGTCGCCGCCCATGAGGTGAACGATTTTCTTGCACAAGGCAAGACCAAGGCCGGTTCCGCCGTATTTCCTTGTGGTAGAGCTGTCCGCCTGGGAGAAGGGCGTGAAGAGTTTTGCCATTTCCTCCCCGCTCAGGCCAATGCCGGAGTCAGTCACGGTGAAGTGCAGCAACACGCCGTTCTTTTCGTGCCGGTCGGCTTGAACAGCAACATGAATGCCGCCTTCGGCTGTAAATTTGACGGCGTTGGTGCACAGGTTGGTCAAAACCTGGGCAAGGCGCAACGAATCGCCCCGATATTGCTCACGCGCTTCCGGCGCGATGGCAATGGTAACCGCCAGCCCCTTTTCTGCCGCACGGTGTTCAACAAGATCATATACGCCGCGTACAATATCCTCCACATAAAACGGCGCTTCTTCAAGCTCCATCTTGCCCGCCTCAACCTTGGAAAAGTCGAGAATATCATTGATAATGCGCAGCAGCGACTTGCTTGCGAAATCAATTTTCTCCAAATATTCACGCTGCTTGGGCTTAAGCTCGGTACGCAGCACAAGGTGCGCCATCCCCATGATGGCATTCATCGGGGTTCTGATTTCGTGGCTCATGTTGGCCAAAAACTCCCCCTTGGCCAGATTGGCCTTGCGGGCTTCCTGGGCAAGCTCGTTGGCCACCTCGGCAGACTCGGCAAGCTGCCTGTTGGCTGCTTCCAGCGCTTCCTTGGCCTGACGAAGCTCTTCGTGCGCCTGCCGCACCTCGGTTACGTCCATGCTGGTGCCAAAGCCCTGTTGCATCACGCCGTGCTTGTCAAAAACAAACTTGCAGGACGAGCGAACCCATTTGACCGAGCCGTCCTTGCATTGCATGCGCATTTCAGCGTCGCGCATGATGGTTTGCTCGGGCGTGGGCATAAAGGCGGCCCGGTCCGGCTCGGCAAGCAAAAACTCCAGCTTGCGCCCGATAATTTCCTCCGGCTCAAAACCGAGCACCGGCGTAATCTTTTCGGACACGTAATCAACGCGCATAGAGCCGTCCACAGACCATATAACTTCACCCGTGGCTTCTTCCACCATACGAAACCGCGCTTGCGACTGCCGCAGGGCCTCGTTAATACGCTGGTTATGAATAGCCGTGCCGATAAGGGTTCCCGCGGCCCGCAAAATGTTTTCTTCCGACTCGGTCCAGACATATTCAGAGTGGCAGTCGTCAAAACCAATAAAGCCCCACAGCTCGCCGTGAAACAGAATAGGCGCGGTCATGATCGAAATGATACCTTGCGGGGCCAGCTGCTCTTGCTCCAGCAGCGGCATATTCCTGACCAGATTGTTCACGCACTTGCCCGAAAGAAAGGTATCTATCCAGGTGGGAATGGCTTCGGAAACCGGGCGGTTGGTGCATATGTCAGAATCCTGCTGCGGCTCGGCCCCCTCGGACCATTCATACAGTTGGGTGGTGTGCAGCTCAGGATTGACTTCCGGGTTGGGGCTTGGATGAATGCTCCACACATACACCCGGTCTACTCCGGTGGCGTGGCCCAGAATTTCGAGCACGCTGGTCACGGTTTCATCAAAATTGTCATTATCAGAAAGCAGTTGCTGGGCGGCCTGGCTGGTGCTTTGCAACAGCTTGTCGCGCCGGACCAGTCGTTGTTCCATGTTGTAGCGCTCTGTCACATCATGGACTACAGCGAGAACGGCACCTGTGCAGCCCCTGTTGTTCGGCACAGGCTGCAAAAAAACATGCTGCCAGACCGTTGCCCCTTTGGACGTGAAAGAAGCGGTTTCCAATAAGGGCTGTCCGCTGGACAAGCAGCGCTGCAACAAATTTTGGCTGAACGCCAGTATACCGGGATCGACTGTTTCATCCAGGGTTTTGCCCAGTATTTGGTCGCGTTGCAGCCCTAAGTATTCGCTGTAAGCCAGGTTGCAGGCCAGATAGCGGCCTTGGGGATCAAGCAAAAGGACCATACCGGGAAAAAGGTCAAACACGCTGTCTGCATTCACCCGGCCAGCAAGAAGATCCCAGATACCCTTGCAGCGCAGGCACAAAAGTTCTGTTTCCCCGTCGCGTTGCATAATGCGCCCACAAGTGCCCGTGCTGCGGTCGCCAAGTTCCGTCCAGGGGAGATCGGCGATGCCGGTTCCGGCTGCAAGCGCGGCGTGTTGCGCGCGCAAAAGGTCCTGCAAGCCGGGTAAAAGACCCGGCGCGTCCAGAGTTACGCCCGGGCCGGGTTCCTTTTGACACATATCTGCAAAGGCCTGGTTACAATATAGAATCCGCTGTTCGGCAAGACTGTACTGCACATAGCCATGAGCCGATGCAGCCAGAATTTCAGTAATGAAAGACGGCAGTTTCATTATGCTTTTCCAGTTTTCCATACGCATTATTGTAAGCAGCACATGCCGCAAAGCCCTGCAAAAATAGCGGTATTCATGTTGCTTGTTACCCGCCCTGACAATCGGGTACGCATCTGTGGCGAAATTTCTGTTTTCATTGGGAATTCTCTGAACTATGAAGCTTCCGTTCTCGGGCGGGAAACGCAGGCATCGAATACCTTCAGCTATATCAGGACACAGGGGATTTGACAAATGCTATTGCTATTTTACCGAACGAAAAAAGCTGACCGCAAAAATATCCGGCAACGGGCCAAAACAGCAGCACCCGGCCCCAAAGACCTGCCCCGGACAGTCCGGACAGAAGCCCCGGCAAGGTTCCAGAGCATTTTCCCATTGAAACAAAGGTACTCTGCCCTGGTGTGATGCCCGCCTTCGGCGGCGCGGGGGACTACCGTCCGCCGACGAGTGTTGCGTCCTTAAAAATCATCGATAGCAACACTGGACCTGAAAGAACTCTCCTGCTATCCTGCCGGGAACGAAAGCCCCAGCGCCGCAAGCCCTGCCTCCTGGAGCAAAGGGACTTTGCCGTTTCAGTCAAAACCCGCCTGAGACATGCTCAAGGTAAGAATTTTTAATCCACTCTTGCAGAGTCAGAACACATTTTCAATGATAATATGTCCTAAAGGAACACGCTCCAGATGAATATCTCCCCCCAGCGCATCGCCCTACTGGCCCCGCTCTCAGGAACCGTCGTGCCGATAGGCGATGTGCCGGATCCGGTATTTTCGCAAAAAATGCTTGGGGAAGGCATCGCCATTGACCCCTCCGATGGAATGCTTGTCGCCCCCTGTTCGGGCACTGTCAGCCAGTTGCACAGTGCGGGCCACGCCCTGACCATTACCACGCAAGAGGGCGTGGAAGTGTTGCTGCATATAGGGCTGGATACGGTTACGCTCAAAGGGGCCGGGTTTCAGGTCAAGGTGGCGCTCGGCATGCAGGTTGACGCCGGACAACAGTTGGTGGAGTTTGACAAAGAGTACATTGCCGCCCACGCCCCGAGCGTGTTGACCATGATGGTGGTTTCAGACAACGATTCCATTGTGGATATAACCTGCGCTACGGGAACCTTGCGGGCTGCAAGCAGTACGGCCATGGAGATCACGCTCAAGGGCCAGGCCCGCGATCTGTCCAAGACCACCCCTTCCGGCGGGGTGGAGTCGTCCCCTCTTCTGCTGCGCAACCCCAACGGCATCCATGCAAGACCGGCAGCCATTCTGGTAAGCTGCGCAAAACGATTTTCCTCGGACATCACCCTGTATGTGGGCAGGCGCAAGGCGAATGCCAAAAGTGTCACCTCCATTCTGGCCCTCGGCGCAAAGCAGCATGAGCAACTCATTATCACCGCGGAAGGACCGGACGCGCAAGAGGCCATTGCCACCCTGGTTCCCCTGGTGGAAGCAGGACTCGGCGAAAATGTGACAGAGCCGATTAAAACGACGGAAGCCTTTACCGGCGCAGCCGTTACAGGCTCCACCCCGGACCGGGCCGCCCCTCCGGCCCAGGCCCCTGCCCCGGCAAGCCCCGAAGGGCCACGCCCGGATGTGATTACCGGCATCACGACCTCGCCCGGCACAGCGCTCGGCAAGATATGCCACTGGCGACGCGACGACCTGACCTTTGCCGAATCGGGACAAAACCCCAAGGAAGAGTGCCGCGCGCTGGAAAACGCTTTGGGCAAAGCCAGAGACGAGCTGCTCTGCCTGGAACAAAGCCTTCGCGATAAGGCGGATGCAGGCAAAGCCGCCATTTTTTCCGCCCATGCGGAACTTCTGGAAGACCCGGAGTTGCTCAAAGCCGCGCATGAAAGCATGACCAAAGGCAAAAGCGCCGCCGGGGCCTGGCGCGACGCCGTAGAAAAACAGGCCAAGGTTCTGTCGTCCATGAGCAACGAACTTCTGGCAGCGCGGGCGGAAGACGTGCGCGACGTGGGCAGAAGGGTGCTGGGTATACTTGTGGGGACCGAAACGCCTGATTCCGTTATCGACCCGGACAGCATCATCGTCGCGCAGGAACTGACCCCTTCGGAACTGGAACGCCTGGCCAATACCGGCATTCGCGGCATCTGCACCCTGCTCGGCAGCGCAACGTCCCACGCCTCGCTTCTGGCCAGGTCGTATGAAATTCCGGCCATGGCAGCGGTTGACGAGCGCATCCTCGATGTTGCGGACGGTACGCCTGTCGTGCTCTATGCAGACGCGGGCAAGCTCAAGCTCGACCCGCCCGCCGAAGAGCAGCAGCTCGTGCTGGAGCAGGCGAAGCGCAAGGCAAACCAACGTGCGGACATGCTGCGCGAAGCGGCAAAACCGGCTGTCACTACAGACGGGCTGCACATTGGGGTACAGGCCAATATCAACGGTATTGCGGAAGTGGACAAGCTTCTTGAATACGGCGGGGAAGGCGTGGGCCTGCTTCGCTCGGAATTTTTGTTTTTGCAGCGCACTTCCCCCCCGGACGAGTACGAGCAGTCCCAGGCCTATCTGAGCATCGCCCAAAAGCTTGGCCCTGACCGCAAAATGGTCCTGCGCACCCTGGATGTCGGGGGTGACAAGCCGCTTGCCTATCTGCCGCTGCCCCATGAGCCGAACCCGGCCCTGGGCATGCGCGGCATTCGGATAAACATGCTGGTCACCGATTTCTTCCGCACGCAAGTGCGCGCCGTATTGCGCTGCGCCCGGCACACCCGCCTGCACATCATTTTTCCCATGGTCAGCGATGTCAGTGAAATGCGCGCCGCCCGGCAGATTGTGGATGAAGAAATCAAAAATCTGGACATAGCCAGCCCGGTCACTATCGGCATTATGGTCGAAGTGCCGTCCATCGCCCTTCTTGCCGAAAGCCTGGCCCCTGAGGTGGAGTATTTTTCCATAGGCACCAACGATTTGACCCAGCACACTCTGGCCATTGACCGCAGCCACCCAAAACTTGCCGCCCAAGCGGACGCCCTGCACCCCGCTGTTCTGAAAATGATCGCCATGACTGTTGAGGGCGCGCACAAACACAACAAACGGGTAGGCGTTTGCGGCGGACTGGCCGCCGACCCCCTGGCTGTGCCCGTGCTCATCGGCCTTGGCGTGGATGAGCTGAGCGTCAGCGTAGACGCCCTGCCGCAAATCAAAAGCAAAATCCGCCAGTTGGACAGCACCCTGTGCAAAAGCCTGGCAGCAGACGCCCTTACCATGCTCACCGCCAGGGAAGTGCGCTCTTATCTTACCCGCTGCCTTTCAGAAAGCTGAGGAGAAGCGGCTTTTTCCATCCGGTCTCGCGCGGATTGCAAGACGGCACAACACGATCCTTTTTACTGTAACGTTTGATACAAAAAAGCCTGGGGCAAAAGTCCCAGGCTTTTTTTTGCACACGCTACCAGAACTGCACTTCGCTACTTCAGTAACAAGTCCGGCAAGAACATCACAAAGCGCGGGAACGCGGCCACAATGAATATCAGCGCCCACATGGTCGCCAGATACGGTACGACCCGCACGGCCACCTGTTCGAGCTTGACGTCGGTTATTTTCATGGTGATGAACAGGTTGCTGCCAAAAGGCGGGGTGAGGAAGCCTGTTTCGCAACAGACCACAAAGAGGATACCGAGCTGGATGGGGTGAATGCCGAGGGCGTTGGTAATAGGCAGGAACACCGGGGCCAGTACGACAACCATAGCCAGCGTATCTGCCACAAAGCCGCACAGGAAAATGAAGAAGGCGATCAGGAGCAGGGTCACCGTCGGATCGCTTGAAATGGAAGCCAGAAAGGCCCCGACTGTCTGCGGTATCTGATACAGCGTGAGCAGACGCGAAAAAGCCATGGACACGCCCACCAGAATAGTGGCCGACCCGGCAAAGGCAGAGGTGCGCACCAGAGCGGAACTGATATTTTTCCAGCTCAGCTTGCGGTAGATGAACAGCCCGACAAACAACGTCCACAATACGCCCACTTCGGCGGCTTCCGTAGGGGTGAACACGCCGCCGTATATGCCGCCGAGAATGATCGCCGGGGTTGCCAGCGACCACTTGCCGTGCCAGATGGCCAAAAGCAGTTCCCGGAAGGAGAACGTGCCCTCTATACCCTTGTAGCCGCGTTTTCTGGCGATGCAGTAGGCCGTAAGGCAGAGCATGGTGGTCAGAACAACGCCCGGAAGCACCCCGGCCATGAACAGTCCGGCAATGGAGGTGTTGGCCACAACGCCATAAATGATCATCGGGTTGCTGGGCGGTATGAGAATGCCCAGCGTGCCGCCCGTTGCGGCTACAGCCGAGGCATCGTCCTTTCTATAGCCCGCGCTGATCATGCCGGGAATCATGATGCTGCCGATAGCGGCCGTCGTAGCGGGGCCGGAACCGCTGAGGGCCGCAAATATCATACAGGCCAAAATGGTAACCATGGCCAGGCCGCCGCGAAAATTGCCCACGGCCTTTTTGGCGACTTCAATAATTTCACCGGTAATACCGGCAGGTTCCATCAAAAAACCAGCCATCACAAAACCAATGGTAGCGATAAGCGGGAACTGATCCATGCCGGTGTACAGGTTCTGCGGGATGAACTCCATGGGAAAGGGCATGCCGACAAGCGACACGATGGAAGCCAGGCCGATAACGCCCACAAGTGGAAGGCCCAGAAACATAAGGACTATAAACGTGACAACCAGAAGCATATCTAGTCCTCCCTTCTTTCGTAGCGCAGGGTGCCGTTTTTGAAGTCGCGGTACAGGGACTGCAAGGTTCTGAAAGCCGCAAGAAACATGCTGATGGGAATTATCAGGTACGCGTACTTCACATCTATTTCCAGCGCAGCCGAAACCTGCTTGAAGCGGGACATATTGTCGATAAGGCTGATACTGTAGTAAAAAACGATTGCGCAAAATGCCGTGAAAATCAATTCCGACAGCACGAAACATGCGCGTACCAGTTGGGGAAAGCGTTTTTCCAAAAGGTTCATCAACATCAAAACGCGCAGCTGTTCCTTGTGTTTTATGGCAATGGCTATGCCAAGGTATGAGGACCACACAAAAAGATAGCGGCACATTTCCTCAATCCAGGTAAAGGAGCGGCCCAGAAGAAACCGGCTGAACACTTCGGTTCCGAGCAGCAGGACCAAGAGGGAGAGGAGAACGGAAACCACACTTTCCTCTGCCCAGTCATCCAGCCATTTGAGGCTTCGTAAAACGAGCTTTGCCGGCATTGCGCACACTCCTTGATTCAGGGAAACAGTGCGGCCCCGAAGGGAACCCTTGGGGCCGCAAATACGTTACTGGGCTTTCTTTGAAAGAACCATGTCCACAATAGCCTTGCCGTTGTCCGCGTTACCCGCGCCGATAACTTCATAGCACTTGGGCCAAGCGGTGCGTCCAAGGCGTTCCCATTCCGGCAGGTCGGAAACCACGCCGAGCAGTTCCATACCGTTCTTTTTCATGCGCTCGTTGTCGTTTTCCAGAATCCAGGCAACCTTGGTGCGCTCATAGTCCATGGCTTCGCGCCCGGCGCGCAAAAGAGCGTTGCGCTGCTTTTCTGTAAGGCTCTGCAGCCAGGGTTCGGAAGCGAGAAAACCGGAACTGTGCACGGAATAGTTAATTTCCGTGGCATACTTTTGCGCTTCATAAAACTTGAGCGACACCACGTTGTTAAGGCAACCTTCCTGCCCGTCCACCACGCCCTGTTGCAGAGCGTTGAAGGTTTCGGAAAAAGCGACAGCCGTCGGCTCAAGGCCAAGCGCCTTGAAAGTGGCTACCATCAGCGGGTTTTGCGGAGTGCGTATTTTAATGCCCTTGGCGTCTTCCAGCTTGCGTACCGGATACTTGGGACCGGTGGTCAACTGGCGAAAACCCACGTCCTGAATGGTCAGATAGCGACAGTTGCCTTCCTTGACCGCCCACTCGTTGTTCTGGTCCCACATGGCGTCGACCAGCTGGCGAAACTGTTCCAGCGAATCAAAAAGATAGGGCATGTTCACCCAGCCGGTGGAGGGGGCAAACACAGCAAAGTTGTTGGTGGCGACCAGGGAAATGTTGATTGTGCCAAGCTGCATGGCGCGCACGGTTTCCTGCTCGTCGCCAAGCTGCATGCTCGGGTAGACCTTGAAGTCGAATTCGTTGTCGGAATACTGGTTTGCCAATTCCATCAGTTTTTGCATGGTAATATTGACATAGTTTTCCGGATCAAGGTCCAGCGAAGACGCCAGCGTTATGGTCACTTTTCCGGCGGCAAAGGCGGGCGCGGCGCTCACAAAAAGCATGGCTGCGCATACAAGGCTGATGGCGATTTTTCTCATTGTTCTCTCCAGGTTATGGTAAAAATAATGCTTGTCGTGTCCTGTCTGCTTCGATGCTTTCGGCGACCAGCGGGCGCTCCCCTCTGAACTCCCCGTCAGCGGGCGCGGCCCCCTGGAGCCGCAAATTCTGTTCTGCCTCTATCGTACGAGAGTTTCCTTAAAAACTTTTTACCGTTTCTTCCAATACCTGTGCACCGAGGCACAGGTGCTCCGCCTCGGTATATTCCTGCGGGCAATGGCTCAGTCCGTTTTTACTCGGTACAAAGAGCATGGCTACAGGCACTTTTGCGCCCAGGGCAGCGGCATCATGGGCCGGACCGCTGGGCAGAAGGAGCGGCTCTTCGCCCAAAACGGTTGCCGAGTTGCGCAGTTTTTCCATCAGGGCCGCGTCCATACGCACGCCTCCGCTGGCGGAAAGGCGGGTTATGGTTAGCCCGAGGCCGCGTTTTTCAGCCGTTTCGCGCAGCAGCGCGGTCATGCGCTCCCAGCCCGCGTCCAGAGTTTGCGGGTCCACGTGGCGAATATCCACGGTAAACCGCACCCTGTCCGCAATAACTATGCCCACACCCGGCTCGCAATCCACACGCCCGACGGTGCATGAAAAATCCTGGCCGTACTCACCGCGCAGGCAGCATTGCTCAAGCCGATGCGCGGCTTCCGCAAAGCCCGCCATTGCGTCGGCCCGTCCCTGCATGGGGCTGGCCGCATGATCAGAGCGACCGGTAAATACCACTTCATGCAGGCGCATGCCAAAGACAGCCGTCACCAGACCAAGGCTTTTGCCCGCCTTTTCAAGCACGCTGTTCTGCTCTATGTGCACTTCCAGAAAAGCCGCAACTTCTGCCGGGTCTATTTGCTGCCCAGGCAAATCTTCCGGCGTAAGGCCGAACCCGCGCAGGATATCTCCGGCTTTTTTCCCGTCCGGTCGTTGCAGTTCGCACAACTCCTGCACCGAAATGCCGCCGGTTACAGCCTTGCTGCCAAGACAGGTACAGCCGAAGTTGGAGCCTTCTTCCTCGACAAAGGCAATAAACCCCAGACTGCAAGGCGGTACGCAGTCTTGCTCATGCAAAGAGCGCAATACTTCCAGCGCAGCGACAACGCCGTATATGCCGTCATATGCGCCCCCGTTTTTGACCGAATCAAAATGCGAACCCAGAAGAAGCGTTCTGGAACGGTCCCTGCCGGGCATTTCGGCCCTGATGTTGCCTATGCCGTCAGTCCACGGACAAAGCCCCAAAGCCCGGAGTTCCGCCTCGATATATGACCTGGCCTGCCTGTCGGCATCCGACCAGGAAAAGCGGGTAACGCCGCTTGTTGTGCCGCTCTTTGAGCCGTCCGCGCTTCCGGGCCTGTCGCTGCACCGGGAAAGGCGCTCCAGATCGTGCAGAATTCTATCCTTGTTCATGCCCTTGCCTATGTCCCGTCATACACCGTTTTCCCGCCGCAAATAGTCATGCGTACCGGGATATTTTTGATGCAATCAGGCGAGGCCTCTTCAATGGCCTCTCCCAGCAGGACAAAATCCGCATAGCGCCCCGGCTCTATGCGCCCTCGGTCATGCTCTCCCATGCAGCACAGCGCGGCGTGCGCGGTATAAGCCAAAAGCGCGTCCCTCGGTGAAATGCGCTGCTCACTGCCAAGCACTGCGCCGGATGAAGTTTTCCTGTTTACCGCCGCATGCATGCTGCCCAAAGCAGTAACCGGCAGAACCGGTGTGTCCACATGCAGGCCAAAAGGCATGCCCAGACGAACGCAGGTGCCTGCCGGGTTAAGGCGCGAAGCCCGCTCAGGGCCAAGAAAAACATCCCGGTGCCTGTCTCCCCATACCTCGATATGGCGGGAGAAAAAAGTCGGGATAATGCCACAGGCCTGCATCCGCTCAAGCTGTGAATCAGAAGCCATCTGGGCATGAATGAGCATGTGACGCAAGTCCTTGCGTGGGTCTTGGCCATAGGCGGCCTCAAAGGCCGCAAGGGCAGTTTCAAGGGCCCGGTCACCGTTCACGTGCACGGCGGTCTGAATGCCTTCGGCGTGGTGCCGGGCAATGAATTCCGCCACCTCTTCCTCCGGCTGCAACAAATCGCCAAGCAACTGCGGTTTCGTATGGTATGCCTCGCACAGGGCAGCGGTAAAGCCCTGAATGGAGCCGTCCGCAAAGAATTTCGCCCCGCCAAGGCTGAGAAAATCGCTTTGCAGCGACCACAGGCCATAGGGCAAAAAATCTTCCATAACCGGGGGAATCATTTGCAGATAACAACGCGCATCAAGCCGTCCGGCGCGGGCCAGGGAAGCGTAGGCCCGCAGCATGGTGCGCGCGTCGCCGTTAAAGCCTATGCCGCCGTCAATAATTGTGGTGAAGCCACAGCGGTTATACTCTGCCACAGCTTTGACCATGTTCTCGGCTGTGGTTGCCGCGTCCGGCGCGGGCAAACGGTCAAAGGCGTAAAAGGCGGCGGTTTCGGACAAAAGCCCGGTGGGCAGGCCGTCTGCGCCCAAAACCACCTCGCCGCCGGGAATGACCTTGCCGTCCATCAACCCGAGCTCCTTGAGCGCGGCTGTATTGGCATAAGCGAAATGCAGGGAGACATGGCTCACAAACACAGGCCGGTCGGCGCAGACCGCGTCCAGAGCAAGGCGTGTAAGGTGCCCGCTTGTCGGGGTGAGCGTGTCGTCATAGGCGTAGCCGAGCACCCAGGAATTTTCCGTACCGCCCGGATTGCCAGTGGAAGCCGCCTTTTTGCGCAGAGCCGCACAAGCAGCTTCGGGGGTAGAGCGCTCGCCCCCGCAATGCACCTGCTCAATACATTTGCTGTAAGAGGAAAGATGGCTGTGCGTGTCAATAAAGCCGGGGTACAACACGCCGCCGCCAAGGTCCACAATTTTACACGGGCCGGGGCTGGCATAGGCAGCCACGTCCGCAAGGGAACCAACAGCCTCGATTCTGCCTTCGGCTACACACACGGCTTCCGCTTCGGGAACCTCGTCCCAAAGGGTTACGATTTTCGCTCCGGTAAAGATCTTGCGGCGTATTGCTCGCATGGATTGTGCCTCTCTCGCTTTCTGACGTTGGGGCGCGGCATTGCACGTTGTGCGCCTGCCACTGCCGGGAGAAAAGCAAGGAACATGCCTACAAGGGAAAGTGTATAATTTCAAGATATTATGAAAAGAGCACTCCTGAACGTATGAGCGTATTCAGAATTTTTCCAATATTTTAGACAAAACTGTCTTTATTTTTGAACAAGACAAAGGTACGGTAGAAAAAAAGGAAAATTCCTGTGGACGCACCAGCATACGAAGCGCTTTTGACCCAGGCATTGGCCGTTTCGGCCAGACCGGTAAAGGGAACCGCCCTGGCCAGCCTTGCGGGGGTTACGAAAACAGCTGCCGAATCAACGCTGCGCGGCTTATGCGCCAAAGGCCTTGCCGTTCGCCTGCCCGGTGGCTCGTGGCAGACAAAAATCCGCCTGGAGCAAGCGGAGTCTGCCCGGAACCTGCTGCGCGAAGAAGCGCCCGAAGACAGCCTCCCCCTGCACCTGTCCTTTCTCGCTGACCGGATTTGGGTTGAGCATATAGATCATATGCTGGCCTTTCTTGATGAACAGTTGCGGGTGGGCAGCCCCGCGGCCCAGGTATGCCTGAAACTGGTAGCGGAATTCTTTTTGCAACTCGGCACGCGCCTTGTGCAACAGCCGGACCCGGTGCAGAATCGGAAATTTCTGGAAACCGTCATCCTGCTGCAGGTTCTGTGTTTTTCCAACCGCCTGTGCACGGACGAGGCCACGCGCCTCTCCTACCTGTATTACGAAATCAATTTGCCCTTCCGCTCCGAAGGCTTCCCCCTGTATCTGGAACTGGTCAAGAAATTCACGGACTTCTCGCTGTCCAAAGGCAGTATCGCCAAGGGCCTTGCCCAGTCGCTGGTGCAATTGCCCGACCCTTCCGGGAATACAAACCCGCTCTCGCTGCAAGCAAACCCCTTTGTTTCTGTATTCAAGGAGCTTTTCTCAACGGTTGAGCATAAAAGCGGTCAGGCGGAAACCCAGATACTGAACGTGATAGCCACGGGTTTGAGCCATATCGCCATGCATATGCGCAATTTTTCCATATCGGAACAAATCGCCACCGCACTGCTGAATATTGATCAGGATTCGCGCCAGGCCAATGACGCCATTTCCATGATCTGGCTAAGCCACTACTGCTTTGTGCTTTTGCGCCAGGGCAAGCTGGACGAGGCCGTGGAGCACATCACCCTGCTGTTCAACTGCATAGACACCAAGTCAGACCCGCTCTCCTTTGCCAGCGCGGCCAGGGGCCTTGCCCTGTACCACTTTTTTCTTGGTCGGGAAAAGCACGCCCATACCGTATTGAGCAAGGAAACCCGCTTTGCCATCGATCACAACATCGCCCACGCCCACTTCCTTGACCCCATGAACTTCGACATGCTTTTCGTATTCGAACAAAAAGGCTACCCGCCGGTGCCCCGATATGAACTGACACCGACCATTGAAGGCGTTCTCGCCCAGGGCAGCCAGCTTATGCAGGGCACGGCGCTGCGCATAAAAGCCCTGCGACTTCGGGCTGAAGGCGGCCACCCGGCAGAGGTGATACGCCTCTTGCAAGCCAGCAGAGAAAAACTGCATCCGGAGCGGGACGTGCGCGAACTGGTGCTCACCCTGCACGAACTTGCCAACACCCTGACCATTGCGGGTGCCTATGAAGACGCCCGCCATTACCGACAAATCATTGCCGCCCATGCCGGGCGGCCCATTGACCCGGACATTTCCTACCAGCGCCTTGCCTTCATTGCCACCTGCATTCCGGTTCAGCCCGCCTCCGGCGGAGCGGAAGATGGAGCGCAAAGCGAGACAAGCGGCAGCGCGGCTCAAGCGCGAGACATAACGCTTGTCAGCCCTCCGGATTTGGATGATGACGTGATTATCGGCGACGGAATGCGGGCCGTGCTGCAAATAGCCGGACAGGCGGCCACATCGGGAGCGCAGATACTGTTGCAAGGAGAAACCGGTGTGGGCAAGGAGCTGGTGGCCCGGCATATTCACGCCCAAAGCGGACGCAACGGGGCTTTTGTCGCCATCCACCCTGCCAGCACCTCGGAAACGCTGTTTGAAAGTGAATTCTTCGGGCACGAGCGCGGCGCTTTTACCGGGGCAACCGCAACACGCAAAGGCTTTTTTGAAGAAGCGGATCAGGGCACGCTGTTCATTGACGAAGTGGGCGACATACCGCCCCTGCTGCAAACCAAGCTGCTGCGTGTTTTGCAGGAAAAACGCTTCATGCGCGTGGGCAGCAACAAACTCATTGACTCAAACTTTCGCCTGATAACCGCCACCCACAAAGACTTGCGCCATGAGGTGGAAAGGGGCCTCTTCCGACGCGATTTGCTGTTTCGCATTGCCGTGATTCCCATTTTCATCCCCCCCCTGCGCGAGCGTAGCGGCGATATTCTGCCGCTGGCTCTAGCCTATCTGGCAAAATTCAGCCGCATGTATGCCAAAACCACCCCGAAGCTGGACGCCCAAGCCAAAGCGGCGCTGACCAGCTACCCCTGGCCCGGCAACGTAAGGGAACTGCGCAACGCCATGGAGCGCATAGTGGTTCAGGGTGTCTTCAACCGAGATTTCTTGCGCTACGCTCCCCTGCCGGGCGAAAAGCCCGAAACCCTACCCGCAGTTGGAGGCGTTCCCCCCTTTGTCGCAGGGAATATGCTGACCGGAGAGTGTGACAAGGCGCACAGCGTACCCGGCCTGTCCGGTTGTGCCGGCCCGCCCGGCCTGCCCTCGCTGGAGGAAGTGGAAAAGAGCTACCTCGCCCACGTCCTGCATATAACCGGAGGCAAGGTAAGGGGAGAAAACGGCGCGGCAGCGCTGCTCGGCGTGAAGAGTTCCACGCTGTATGCCATGTTGAAGCGCCATGGACTGGGAAAACGGTGACGGGCAAAACGCGGGCAGGGGGGGCAAAAGATATCTCGCGACTACCCTATCCAAGCCGCGAACTCTTCGCGTTCTTCAGATAACCATTGGCGAAAGAAGCCGCGTCCATGGCCTGCTTTCCCGCCGGTTTGAGCTTTGTCACGGCGTAGCAGCCTTCGCCACAGCGGACAAGCAAGGCGTTTTCCACGACTCCCAGGATGTCTCCGCAGCCTGCCGTCTCTGCTTTTTCTTCGCACCGGGCAGACATTTTTTCTGACAAGGGGAATACGCCGGGAAATATTTGTACGGCTAGGGGTTCTTCGCCTTCCCGCTCCAGCGTCAGCTGCGCGCCGGGCCAGGGGGTAAGGCCCCGTATGGCGGCGTGCAGGCGGATTGGGGTCAGGGCAAGGTCCAGACGGCTTTCTTCTTTTGTCAGCTTGGCGGCGTGGCTGACACGGGCTTCGTCCTGGGGAATGGAAGCGAGTGCTCCGGCACGTAGCCGTTCCAGGGCCAGCAGCAGCAGTTCTGCCCCCTCTCTGGCCAGTTCTTCGTGCAGACTTGCGGATGTGTCGTTCAGGTCAATACCGACGGCCCGCTGCATGAGCATGGGGCCGGTATCCAGACCAGCTTCCATACGCATGATGGTTACACCGGTAATGTGGTCCGCTGCCATGATCGAGCGCTGAATGGGCGCGGCCCCGCGATATTTGGGCAGGAGCGACGCGTGCACATTGATCGGCATCAGGCTGGGGATATTCAGAACGCGTTGGGGCAGGATAAGGCCATACGCCGCTACCAGCAGCACATCCGGTTTGAGGCCCGCCAGATGTTCCGCGGCTGCATCACCTTCCGGGGTATTTTTGAAATTGAGCGGTTGGAATACGGGAATGCCCAAAGATTCGGCCAGCACCTTGACCGGAGGCGGAGTGAGTTTTTTGCCCCGCCCGGCCGGGCGATCCGGCTGGGTGTAGGCGGCAAGAATCTGGACGTGTTCGCTTGCAGCCACTTTTTGCATGATGGTGGCCGCAAATTCGGGGGTGCCCATAAAAACAGCCCTGAGCGGGGGCTTTTGCGCTGCGGCCTTTCCTGCCTTGTCCTGCACTCTTTTGCGCTCTGTCGCGCCCTCCGCCGGTGCTTGCTCCGCGTTCATGCCTTGCCCTTTTTCAGAATTTTGCGGTCCAGCATGTTTCTTTTCAGCCGGCTGATGTGATCAATAAAAAGGATGCCTTCCAGATGTTCGCACTCGTGCTGGGCGCAAATGGCCAGCGTGTCTTCGGCGTCAAATTCTACCGGGTTGCCGTCCAGATCCGTGGCCTTGATGTGGGCCTGGGCCATTCTTTTTACCGTGGAAGTAAAGCCGAGTACGGAGAGGCAGCCTTCGTCAGAGTCTATCTCCGGGCCGGAAAGGGTGATTTCCGGGTTGATCAGCACCCGCAAGTCTTCCTGTCGGTCCGGGCCGGAAACATCAATGAGCACAAGGCGAATATTTTCGCCCACCTGGGGCGCGGCAAGGCCGATGCCGTCGCGGGCATACATGGTTTCCGCCATGTTGGCCACAAGCTCACGCAGTTCGGGAGTTATTTCGGTAACGGGCCTGGAAACACGCGCAAGGCGGGGGTCGGGATATTGCAGAACAGGAAGAATCATAAATGCCCTTTTTTTAAACGCGTCCGATAGCAGCCAGGCAACAACCAAAGCCCGGCAGTTGCTTCAATAGTGTGTCGCTGTGAAAGAATAAGCAATATCTGAAAAAAGAAAAGGGCGCAAAGGAGCACAAATTGTATCGGGCCGGCAATGTTCTTGTCGGTGCGGGAGAAGAACGCCTTTCCCATAAGAAAAGAACCGGGGCTGGGCGGAGGCTGCTCGCCTGCGCAGAAAGAAATATCGTGCGGCAGGGAGGAGTGTGCGATTTTGCACAAAACGAGGAGTTCGTATTCGCTCAATAGCGCACAAATCGTGCGCTATCGCCCGTGCGTATTCGCTCTATTGCGAGGTTTACAATTTAACGCTTCTGTATATATAAGAAAATACAGTAGTTTTTACTTTAAAACATTTTTGGCACGGGCTTTGCTTATAGTAAAGCAACTGACGACGCGCGAGTGTCCCCCCCCACTTCGTGCACGGTTCCCCCCAGCCGCAGTCGGTTACCCCCAACGCCCGGTCCCTCCTTTTTTGCCGGGTTTAGTGAATCCACTTCACTAGAAAAGCCTTTGGTTCCCCCACCAAAGGCTTTTTCACTTTTAGGGAAAATGCCAATACAGGGAGAGAATGCGAAAAGGGGGAAGGCGGCTCTACAGTGCAGATTCCAGAAAAATGGGCGTGAGCGTTGTCAGGTGGAATGGGTTCGGTGTTTTCTCAAGAGGGCGCGGATGTTCAGATGGTAGGCTATTGCCAGCGGGATGCAGGCCCCGGCCCAGGCCAGGGGGCTGGCCAGGCAGGCTCCAACGAAGCCATAGTGTTTTGTAAGGACAATCGCGGCCAGGGCGCGCATGAAGAGTTCCATAACGCCTGCGACTGTCGGGGCAAAGCTTTTGCCGAGGCCTTGCAGGGAAAAGCGAAAAATGAACAGCAGGGCCAAAACCCAGTACATGCAGCCGTTTATTATCAGGAATTTCTGGGCAAGCACGGTTACATCTTCCTGGCCCGGCCCGACAAAGATGGCGACCAGCATTCTGCCGCCTGTAATATTGACAAGGGCGATGAAGGCCGAAAAGCTCAAAGACATGACACAGCACTGCCGCACGCCAAGGCGAATTCGGTCAATATCGCCCGCGCCGTAGTTTTGCCCCACATAGGTGCCCATGGCCAGCCCGAAAGAGGCCAGCGGCAATATGGCAATCATGTCGATGGAGCGCACAACGGTAAAGGCAGCCACACTTATCGGGCCAAGGGTATTGAGTGCCCATTGCAGAATAATGGCCCCGGTGGCGATAATCGATGCCTGAAAGCCCATCGGCAGGCCGAGTTTTGCGCTGGCGACCAGCTCCCTTGTCGCGATTTTCCAGTCTTTTTTGCGCAGGCGCAGGGCAGGAACCTTTTTTATAATATATATGATGCACAAAAAACAGGACGAGCATTGCGCCGTCACCGTAGCCAATGCCGCACCGGCCACGCCCCAGGAAAAGCCGAGAATGAACAGCAGGTCAAGGGCGATGTTCAACACGCAGGCAATAATCAGAAAAGCCAGCGAGGGGCGGCTGTCGCCAAGGGCCATAATGGTGTTGGCCAAGAGGTTGTACAATACCGCGCTGCCAATGCCGCCGCAAATGATCACGGCGTAGGAATAGGCCTCTTCCAGAATTTCTTCCGGGGTTTGCAAAAGCAGGAGCACGTCTTTGACAAAGACAAGACCGAGGGCGGAAAGCACAACCGCCGCAATGGCGGATAGCGTGATGCTGACGCAAAAACTTTTGCGCACCATGGCTGCTTTTTTTGCGCCGAAATTCTGGGCGGTGATGATGGAAAAGCCGTTTGTCATCGCCTGGACAAAGCCGATGACAAAAAACATGATTCCCCCGGTAGACCCAACAGCCGCAAGAGAAGTAACGCCTATGGTCCGGCCCACGATAAGGGTGTCCACCATGGTGTATACCTGCTGAAACAGGTTGCCTATCAGGAGGGGAACGGCAAAGCTGAGTATCAGCCGGGCCGGAGAGCCCTGGGTCATGCTGCGGGCCATATTGACGTTTCCTTGGAAATAAGCGGGATTCCGGCCAAACGTGCAGGCGCTTGCCTGGACGAAGCGGTGCGCACAATGCGTACCCGGCAGGCTTGTGTAGCCATATAGCGCATTTACTTGTGAAGCAAGCCCGTTTATACTCTGGCCTCCATTCCTTGCTACGGCTTGGCTTTTCCGCGTATGGGCGTTGCCTGTTCATTAACGGAATACTGCTTATTGTGTTGCAACCAACTAAAGGGGCGTTGATGCGTACGTTCAATTTTTCCGGTATCCAGCAACTTGGCCGCGCACTTATGCTGCCCATCGCAGTTCTTCCGGCCGCGGCGCTTTTGCTGCGCTTCGGGCAGGAAGATCTGCTCAATCTCGCCTTTATGGCCAGCGCCGGGGCGGCGATTTTTGACAACCTCGGCATTTTGTTTGCAGTGGGCATTGCGGTCGGCTTTGCCAAAGAAAACAACGGAGCCGCCGGTCTTGCCGGGGTGGTCGGCTATTTTGTGATTGTAAAGGGTGCGGGCGTTCTTTTGAGCGTGCCGCCGGATATCGCGGCAGACGCAGTGGCCCGCGCGGGCTACCTGGCCAGGGAAGCCTCGCGGATGAGCATTCCTGTGGGTATTTTGTCCGGTTTGACAGCGGGAGTTTTGTATAACCGGTATTACGCCGTCAAGCTTCCGGATTATCTCTCGTTTTTTGGTGGAAGGCGCTTTGTGCCCATCGTTACAGGGTTCGTCTGCCTTGGCTGGGCGCTGCTGTTCGGCGAATGCTGGCCCGTGCTGTCGGCCGGGCTGGACGGTTTCAGCAACCTGCTGAGCGAGTCCGGCAAGCTGGGGCTGTTTCTCTATGGCATTTTGAACAGGCTGCTCATTGTTACCGGCTTGCATCATATTCTCAATAACGTGGTCTGGTTTCTGCACGGCAGTTTTTCCATTGTGCAGGACGGGGCCAACCTGGTTATTACCGGCGACCTGAACCGCTTTTCCCGTGGCGACCCCACCGCCGGCGCGTTTATGGCCGGTTTTTTCCCGGTTATGATGTTCGGCCTCCCTGCCGCCTGTCTGGCTATGTACCGGAGCGCCCTGCCGGAAAACAGACGGGCCGTGGGCGGTCTTTTGCTTTCCATGGCCCTGACCGCTTTTTTAACCGGCATCACAGAGCCGGTCGAATTTGCCTTCATGTTCCTGGCACCGCCCCTGTATGCCTTGCATGCCGTGCTTACCGGGCTTTCACTGGTGATTATGGACATGCTGAACGTCAAGCTGGGCTTCGGCTTTTCCGCCGGTTTTATCGATTATGCCATCAACTACAGCAAATCCACCAATCCGCTGTTACTTGTGCCGGTGGGCGCGGTGTATTTTGTACTGTATTACGGTCTTTTTTCCATCTGCATCCGTAAATTCAACCTTGCCACCATCGGACGCGACGCGCCTTCCGAAACGGACACCGCCCCCCTGAGTGCGCATTCCGGCTCTCTCGCGTCGGACGAACAGGGCGCTGCAACCGGCGGCGCGGCAGAAAACAGGCAGGCCGCGCACACCACAGGTATTGCCGCGGAGCACGCGGCGGCAGGGGCTGCGGCTGTTCCTGCGGCGTCCGCTCCGGCGCAGGCTGCGGCGGCGGCCCCGGCGAAAGATCCGGAAAAAACGGCGCCAGACTCTGAAAGCGTAGCCTTGATTGCCGCGCTTGGCGGCAAGGACAATATCGAGTCTGTAGACGCCTGCGCTACCAGGCTGCGTCTTGTGCTCAAAGACAACAAACTGGCTGACGAGGCCGCCCTGAAAAAATTGGGCGCTCACGGTGTTATCAGGCCGGATAGCAAGGTACTGCAAGTCGTGTTCGGCCCCAGGGCAGACACGATTTCCTCGGCCTTGCAGGAAACGCTGAAAGCGCACGGATAGAGGCAGTTGACGCTATGAGACTGTTAATTACCGAAGGCGACGTGGGCGAATGGGCGGCGCATTTTGTGCAAAAGCGCATCCGGGAGGCAAAGCCCGGTATAAACCGGCCCTTTGTGCTTGGCCTGCCCACCGGCAACACGCCCCTTGGCATGTACGCAACGCTTGTTGCCCTGCACCGCGCGGGCCAGCTTTCCTTTGCGCATGTGCAAACCTTCAATATGGACGAATATATCGGCCTGAGTGAAGATCACCCGCGCAGCTTCCACCGCTACATGCGGGAAAAGCTGTTTGACCATGTGGACATGGCCCCGGAGAACATACACATCCCGGACGGCAACGCCCCGGATATTGCCCTTGAGTGCGCCGCCTATGAGGAAGCCATTATGCGGGCCGGGGGCGTAGACCTGTTTATCGGCGGGGTGGGGGAAGACGGACACCTGGCTTTTAACGAACCGGGGTCGTCCCTGGCTTCGCGAACACGCGACAAGGACCTGACGGAAAACACCATCGCAGCCAACGCCCGCTTTTTTGGCAACAAGCCGGAAGACGTGCCGGGTTCGGCCATTACCGTGGGCCTGGGCACGATTATGGACGCCCGTGAAGTGCTGGTTCTGGCTTCCGGCCCGCGCAAGGCGCAGGCCCTTTTTGCCGCCATTGAGGGCGGGGTCAGCCATATGTGGCCGGTCAGCGTGCTGCAAATGCACCCCAGGGCCGTGATCGTGGCAGACAGGGAAGCCGTGCAGGAATTGAAGTTTAAAACGGTGCGCTATTTTATGGAAATTCAGGACGAATATTCGTCTGTCACGGCCTCGGTTTCTCAGGGGACGCAAGGCGCGTAGGTGTATAAGGTGGTGGGGTGCGCATGATGCGTATGATGTGTACTTTGTATGGCGCTGCGGGCCTTGGGACATGCAGGGCAACGCCTTGGCAGTACCGCGTCTTGCGCCGTGCTGCGGTTTGCGCGGTAACCGTGCTGCTGTTCCTGACGGCAAGCGCTTTTCATGCGCGGGCCACTGGCGACGATGTGTTTCACCTCTGTTCCGAAGCGCCGGGCGATTTTCTTGATTCCGAGCAAGGGTTGAGCGTCGTGTGGCAAGAACTGAAAAGCATGCTGCCGAAAAAACAGTTTGCATCCTTGCTCAAGGAACAGCGGGCCTGGTTGAAAGAGCGGGAGAAAAAGGCCGGGGCCGCAGGCAGCACGCGGGCGCTGTGCGACTCCTACGCGCGTGAAAATCGCAAACGTATTGCCGTGCTTGAGCGGCGCTTGCCCTATTCTTCTTCCGGTCAGGCGTCCGGGAATGCGGCTGGTCCTGCATCGGGCCGCGTACCGGGCCGCGTACCGGGCCACGCGCCGGGGCTTGCGCCCGCACCCGCGCCTGCGCCGGACGACTGGATGGGACAGCCCGCGCCAGCCCCCGGCGGCAAGTGAAAGTAACCTCATGACCCGCCGTTGGCGGGTGTAAACTGCCGGGAGAACCAGCATGCGCAAGCCCGACTCTTTGCCCGTACATTACGCCCTGACCGGGGGGCTGGTTTTTGACGGCGACAATTTTCTACCCGGCCATGCGGTGGAAATCCGGGCAGAACGCATTGGCGAAGTGCTGCGCGAAGAACTGCTCGGGCAGGATATCCGGAAAGTGCCTGTTGACGGGGCGGTTATCGCCCCGGGCTTTGTGGATTTGCAGCTTAACGGTGCCAGCGGGGTTATGCTGCTGCCAGGCAACATTACCGTTCAGACTCTGGACACCATGCACGCGGGCAACCTGAAAAGCGGCTGCACCTCTTTTTTACCCACTCTCGTTTCATCACCCGATGCAGACATGGAAGCGGCCATGGCCCTTGTCCAGAACTACCGGCAGGAGCGGGGCGCGGCCTCTGTTCTCGGCCTGCATCTGGAAGGCCCCTATATCAGCAAGGAACGCCGGGGCATCCACAATGAGGCATTTGTTCGCCCCCTTAGTCCTGCAGCCCGAGAACGGCTGGCTGCCTTTGCGTCCCATACGCCGCTTATGCTTACTCTTGCCCCGGAATGTGTGGATGAAGGCGATATCCGCGTTTTATCCGAAGCCGGTGTTGTCGTGTCGCTTGGACACAGCGCGGCAAGCTATGAGCAGGCCAAACGCGCCGTGCGTTCCGGTGCGCGCCTGGCAACGCACCTGTTCAACGGCATGTCGCCCTGGCAGGGGCGCGAGCCCGGGCTTGTCGGCGCTGCCTTTGACTCACCGGATCTCGCCTGCGGAATGATTGCGGACGGGCGGCACGTACACTTCGCTTCCCTGGCTATGGCAAAGCGGCTCAAAGGCAGAAAGTGTTTTCTGGTAACAGACGGTACGGCTGCTTCCGGGTCGGATATCGCGCAGTTCGATTTCAGCGGCGAAACCGTGTATGTGAAAGACGGCGCGTGCGTCAGCGCGCAAGGCACTCTGGGCGGTTCCAATTTGACCATGATAGAGGCCGTGCGCAACATGATCGGGCATGTGGGTATTGCCCCGGACGAAACCCTGCGCATGGCTTCCCTGTACCCGGCGGCTGTTATGGGGCAGGAGCGCCTGGTGGGTCGCATCGCGACCGGGCTGTACGCCAACCTGGCTGTTTTCTCGCCTTTTGCCTACGCCATGGTGGCAACGGTAGACAGAGGCACGCTTCACGTCTGGTAAAAGCGCGCGTGCGACATTTCCTGACCGCTGCAGCGCAGCGGTCTTCCGCGAAATGAGGCGAAATGAAATGAAATGAAGCCTTATTTCGCGGACATCACATTCGTGTTGCGTCCTTAAGGAAGCACTGATTCATAGTCTTTTTGCCCCCTGGCCTGCGTTGCTGCGTTCTTTTTTCGAGGGGCTAAAAGGCATTACAATCCGCCTGCCCCGCCTTCCGAAAGCCCCTTGCCTCTCACCGCCCTCCCCTACATACCACCAGAACAAAAAAACACGCACTGCTAACCCCGTGTAACCATTACGCAGTTCAAAAAATACCTTAGTCTTGCAATTTTTGCCCTTGACATGACGGGGTGAATGATAGAGAAGTGGTGAAAAGTGGGAACAAGTGGGAATAAATCCCAATTTCGCCCACAAGGTTGGCAAAATGTATTTTCGCGGTCGCATAACCCGAAGCCCGGACCCCAAGGGGCGTCTGATGCTGCCCCCTGATTTCAGGGATATTCTTCACTCGCGCAGTGAGGAAGGCCGGGCCGTGCTGACCACGTATGACGGCTGTATTGTGGGCTTTCCCATGCCGGACTGGGAAGAGTTTGAAAGCAAACTCAACCGGATAAAAAACGCCGCCCGGAGTGTACGCGACTTCCGTCGCCTTGTGCTGGGCGGGGCCGAAGAAATGACCCTGGACGGTCAGGGCAGGCTTCGCCTTTCACGCGACCACGCGATCTACGCCGCCATTGACCGTGAAGCTGTACTTGTGGGGCAAGGCCCCCGCTTTGAAATCTGGTCGCCTGAGCGCCTCATGCCGCTGCTTAATCAGGATTACGACGATGTGGCCAGGGCCATAGCGGAAACCGGCGTTGACCTCGGCCTGTAACATGGCTGGCAAGAAATCGGGACGGAGCGGAAAAAAACATTCCTCCGGGCGTACGAACCCGGCCCGTTCATACGCGGCGCAAAGCGCAACGCCCCTGCCGGATGAAGCCCCGGCGAGCAATGGCAGCGAAAGCCCTGACGCCGCCCCCCCGTCCCCGGGCCATATTTCCGTTTTGTTGGGCGAAGTACTGGAATTTTTCACGCCAAGACCCGGCATGCGCGTACTTGACGCCACCCTGGGCCTTGGCGGCCATTCCGAAGCGATGCTGCAAAAAGCTTTTCTGGCCGGATACACAGATTGCGAACTGCTGGGAATTGACCGGGATGCATCAGCCTTGTCCAAAGCCAGAAAGCGGCTTGAACCTTTTGGAGAAAACGCCCGTTTCGCTCACAGGCCTTTTTCGGAAGCGGCGCTGGCTTTAGAAGATATCGGCTGGAAAGAGCTTGATTTTGTGCTGGCCGATATCGGCGTTTCTTCCATGCAGCTTGACAAGGCCGAGCGCGGTTTCAGCTTCCGCCATGACGGCCCGCTGGACATGCGCATGGACGAAAGCCGGGGAAAAAACGCGGAAGACCTGGTTAACGACGCGCCCGTACTCAAGCTGCGCGACATTATCCGCGATTACGGCGAAGAACCCATGGCCGCGCGTATTGCAAGAGCTATTGATGACGCCCGCTGCGCCAGGCGAATCGAAACCACGCTGGAACTGGCGAAAATAGTGGAACAGGCCTACCCGGCCAAATGGCGGGCTACGTCGCGCAACCACCCGGCCACCCGGACCTTTCAGGCCTTGCGCATGGCGGTGAACGACGAGCTTGGCGAACTGGAAAAATTTCTTCATTCCCTTGTTCCGCTGATGCGCAAAGGCGGAAAAATAGCGGTAATCAGCTTCCATTCCCTTGAAGACAGAATGGTCAAGCATTTTTACCGGGATGAAGCCACCGGCTGCCGTTGCCCACGGCAGGTACCGGTGTGCATATGCGGTCACCAGGCCACCCTGAAAGTTTTGACGCGCAAACCCGTATTGCCGTCAGAAGAAGAAGCCGCGCACAACCTGCGCGCGCGAAGCGCCAAACTCAGGGTAGCGCAAAGGATTGACTCAAATGGCTGAGGTTACAGACGGTAGACGCATCGGAAGCCAGGGCATGGTGCTGGCTCTGATTATTTCTGCCGCAACGCTTGCCGCACTCGCGCTGACGCTGGTGTGGCTGAATATTGAACGCACGAAACTGGCCTATCGCGTCCGCACCCTCGGGCACGAACTGGCCCAGGTGCAAGACCTGAACGCCAAGCTGTCAGTGGAAAAAGAGCACCTGCTCTCCCCCTATATGCTCGGCAAAAAAGCACAGGAGTTGGGCCTTGGCACGGCAAAGCCGGGGCAGATTCGCAGAATGTATCCACCCGAAGAAACTGACAGCCAGAACGGCGAGTCAGAAGCGGGCGGCAATGAGAGCGGTTTGTAACTACAGGGGCAAAAGACAAGCGTAACTACGCGCCAGTGCGCTTGGCCCGAAAGGCTGTGAGCCGCCTCAGTATCAGGCAAGGATTGAGGCATGTTCGGACGGAAAAAATCTCAAGAGAACTCCCGGTTTGGCGACCGCAGGGGCAGTTCTCCGGCTGTTTCGCGCCGCGCGTCGGAGCGCGCAGCCGGAAACGCGCCGTTTCGCCGCCGCTCTGCCGCCAACAAGCGCACCCGCCAAGGCGGGCAAGGCGCTTCTTCCGGTTTTTCCGTAGATTATTCCGGCACATCCCCGGCAAACTCCACGTTCAGCCTGTCTGTTGACACCGGTAAATTTCGCCTCTGGTCCGTAGCCGTGGTGTTCACCCTGCTTATCGGGGCGCTGTGGTCGCGCGCCTACTACCTGCAAATTGTCAAAGGGCCGGAATATGCGGCCATGGCCAAACGCCAGCACACCGCCCGCGAACAGGTTACCGGCGTGCGAGGGCATATCATGGACCGCAACGGCAACGTGCTGGCCCGCAGCGTCGAATGCGCCTCCATCGCCATCAACCCCCGCCTGATTGAAGACAAGCAGGGCAGCGCCATTGCCCTGTCCAAAGCGATCAAGATGCCCGTTTCCGAAGTTCTGGCCCAGTTACAGGACAAAAAGAGCTTTCTTTGGCTGGCCCGCAAGGTAAACTACCACACGGCCGAGTCCGTGCGCGAACTGGGCATTCGCGGCGTATACATCAAGAACGAATACGAGCGGGTTTACCCGTACAAACACCTGGCCGGACAACTTCTGGGCTTTGTGGATATTGACGACAAGGGCATTGAAGGCCTGGAGCGAGCGTTCAATGACGATCTGTCAGGGCGTTCTGTAACCAGGCTGATGGAGCGCGACGCTTCCGGCAGACGCCTGTTCACCCCGGCCACGGCTTCTCTTGTGGACCTTCGCGGCCGCAACATACAGCTTACCATTGACACGCAAGTCCAGTTTTTTGCGGAAGAAGCCCTTTCGGAAAACGTGGAAAAATACGGCGCCCAGTGGGGCGGCTGTATCGTGGTGGACGTGCCCACCGGCGACGTTCTGGCCTGGGCGCAATACCCCTTCTTTGACCCGAACAACGCCAATTCCGCCAAACCGGCAGACCGCCGCAACCGCCTGGCCACAGACATGCTGGAGCAGGGTTCCACCATCAAGTCATTCCTTATCGCTGCCGCGCTGGAAGAAGGCGTGGTCAAACCCTCCACCACCATCAACTGCGAAAAGGGCTCATGGAAGCTGGGCAAAGTCACCCTGCACGACACCCACGCCTACGCCAATTTGAGCGTGGACAAAATTCTGCACGTTTCCAGCAACATCGGAGTGGCCAAAATAGGCCTGAAACTCGGGGCACAAAAATATTACGAGTATCTCACCCGCCTCGGTTTTGGCCAGCGTACCGGCCTGCCCCTTGCGGGCGAAGCCAAAGGCATGCTGCGTCCGGCCTCGCGCTGGGTAGACATTGACACGGCGACAGCCTCTTTTGGTCAAAGTTTTTCCGCAACCATGGCCCAGATGGCCCAGGCCTACCTGTGCCTCGCCAGCGACGGGGTAAAAAAGCCCCTGCGCATGCTTATGGACGCAGCCGAAACCGAACTCGCAGGCCAGGCACCCGCCCCGGCTGACGCGGGCAGCAAAATATTCTCGCCCGCCACCATGGAAAAGGTTCGGGCCATGCTTGGCGGCGTGGTGGAGGAAGAGGGCGGCACGGGAAAACAGGCCCGCATTCCCGGCCTGGTGGTCGGCGGCAAAACCGGCACCGCCCAAAAGGCGGACAAGCTGACCAAGCGCTACGGCAAAGGTCGGGTCGGCTCTTTTGTCGGCATGATTCCCATTGAGGAACCGCGTTATTTGATCATCACCCTGATGGATGAACCGAGCAAAAACCAGTACGGCGGCGTCATCGCCACTCCGGTATTTCGTCACGTAGCCCTGAACACCATGGCCTACCACGGCCTCTTGCCGGATACGGACGACCCCATGGTCCAGGAAGTGGTGAAGCGTGAGGCGGAGCGTCACGCGGCAAAGCCGGGCAAGGCAGATCTTGGCGCCGATTCCGGTCAGGTTCGGGCAAAGACGGGAAAAACCGTTGCAGGGAAAATCCCAAAAGCCGAACCGGCCCCGCGCCCGGCGCAACCCGGCGAATCCGTGGTTCCGGCAGTTGTGGGCATGGGCCTTCGCAGCGCGGTAGAAATTTTTGCCAGTGAAGGCATTGTCCCTGTTGTCAAAGGCAGGGGCGGCTTTGTAAGCAGGCAAACCCCCGAACCGGGCCGTCCCTGGCCCGCCGGGGCCAAAGAATGCACTCTCTGGCTGGAGGAACGCGCATCATGAGCAATACACGGCTTTTGTTCGCAGATTTGTGCGACCGGGTGACACAAGAGCATATTCCGGTAAAAATCCATTCCGGCGAAGTGCAGCAAGGGGATGTATTTGTACTCATGCCGGCCGCTGTTCCCAGGGGCAAGGAGATGAGCGTACCGGGCGGCGAGCGCTTTCTTGAAGACGCCCTGTCAAGGAATCCCGGCGTTGTGGTTTGCCACGAGGCGCATCTGCCCCTGCTTGAAAGCCTGAACGCTTCCTGCGCAGTGACGGTGGTTGATAATGTGCGCAGCAGCCTCGGCGTTCTGGCCCGTAAATATTACGGAACAGATCGGCACTGCCCCAAAGTAATCGGTATAACCGGCACGAATGGAAAAACTACCGAAACCTACCTGCTCGAAGCCCTGTTCAATACGCTGGGCAAGAAAACCGGCGTTATCGGCACGGTGAGCTACCGCTGGCCGGGGCATGAAGAAGACGCGCCGCTCACCACCCCGGGCTGCCTTGTGCTGCATGACATGCTTTCACGCATGGCCGCTGCGGGCGCGGAATACGCCTTCATGGAAGTTTCGTCCCACGCGCTGGATCAGGAGCGGGTAGCGGGCATAGCTTTTGACGCCGCCCTGATGACCAACCTGACCCAGGACCATCTGGATTACCACAGCGACATGGAGGAATATTTTCACTCCAAGGAACTTTTGTTCAAAAGCGTTTGCGAAGGCGGCGTGCCGAATGACGGCAAAGTGGCTGTACTGAATGCGGACGACCCCTTTTGCCGCCGAATTCTGCAAAAACTCCCCGGCAGCATCGGTTTTGGCCTGGAGCAAGCGCCCGTACCGGGTACCCGGCACCTGGCCGGGAAAATCCTTTCCCTCACCCCCAAGGGCATCACGCTGGCGCTCTCTTTTGAAGGCAGGCAGTGGGAACTGGCCTCGCCCCTGGTGGGCTCTTTCAACGCCCTTAACCTTCTTGGCGCACTGGCCATTGGCCTTGGCCTCGGCATGACCCCGGATGCGCTTGACGCCCTGTCGCAATTCACCGGCGTGTCCGGCAGGCTGGAGCGGGTGCACGGCAACAGGGGCCTGAATGTCTTTGTGGACTATGCCCACACCCCGGACGCACTGGTCAAGGCTATTTCCGCCCTGCGTGACGCGGGCTTTGCCCGGATAATCACGGTATTCGGCTGCGGCGGCAACAGGGACAAAAGTAAACGCCCCCTGATGGGCAAGGCGGTTTCATCCCTTACCGACATTGCCGTGGTTACGTCCGACAACCCGCGCGACGAAGACCCGGTCGCGATTATGGACGACATCATGCCCGCGATGGACGCCTGCGCCGAAGTGCATGCAGACCCGGACAGACGCGCCGCCCTGCGAAAAGCCGTGGAGCTTGCCGGGCCGGATGATGCGGTGCTTGTGGCAGGCAAAGGCCATGAAAACTATCAGATCATCAAGGGCGTGAAACACCCGTTCAGCGATCAGGAAATCCTGCGGGAGTTGATGCAATGAGGCTGAACCTCGGAGAAATCGCCCAGTGTATGGGCTGCGGCCCTAACGGGGTTTTGTGGGACGGCTTGAGTTCCAACGGCGGCC
This sequence comes from Desulfovibrio sp. OttesenSCG-928-G15, assembly GCA_030266525.1. The sequence goes on from JAJDIC010000003.1 coordinate 37,536, forward strand.
TTGGACGAGCCAATGCGGCAGCCCCGACCAGTTTGAAGGATCTTGCCGCCGCCCGTTCCGGAAGCGGCAAGCCGATGGAGACCCCCCTTGGCAGCGCCAGCAACTGGAGCTTTGCCCCCTGGTCGCAAATAACGCCTACCGGCGCACGCATTGACAGCCGCCAGGTAAAGCCGGGAGACCTGTTTTTCTGCCTCCCTGGTGAAAATGTGGACGGTCACACCTTTGCCGCCACAGCCATGGCAGCAGGGGCGTCCGCGGTAATCGCCTCGCGCAATCCCTTTGACGATGCGCCCCCGGTGGAGCTGATGCACACGCCTGTATTCCTTGTGGAAGATGTGACCAAGGCCCTGTGGCAAATAGCCACGTGCCACAGAAACACTTCACCCGCGAGAATTATCGGCCTTACCGGCACGGCGGGCAAAACATCGGTCAAGGAAGTGCTTTCGCAAGTTCTGGAAATACGGGGCAGAACAGAGCGCAACCCGTTGAACCTGAACAACCAGATAGGCCTGCCCCTGAGCATGCTCAACGCATCTGCCGATGCCTCGTTCTGGGTGATGGAAATGGGAATCAGCCACGCCCACGACATGGACGAGCTTGGCAGCATTCTCAAGCCGGACATAGGCATCATTCTGAACGTGGGCGACGGTCACGTCGCGGGCCTTGGCGACATGGGCGTCGCCGCCTACAAGGCGCGGCTTCTGGACTATATTCAGCCGGGCGGCATGGCCATTGTCAGCGCGGACTACCCGGATTTGACCGAACAGGTGAATACGCGGCGTATGGCCCTGGCCCAAAAGGGCATCCAGCTGCTGCACTTTTCTGCCCGGAACACGGATGTGTATTGCTCAGCCCGGTATACCGGCCCTTCGGGGCTTGGCGGCGGCATGTACGAAGTAACCTGGGCAGACGGCATGCGCATGGAACTGGCCACCCCGTTTCGCAGCGACTATGGCAGCGAAAACATGGCCGCAATCATGGCAGTAGCCCAAAAACTCTTACTCACCGTGTCGGAAATCAAAATGGGCCTGGCCAACGCGAAGTTGCCGCAACAGCGCTTTCGGGCGGAACAGTATGTCGACCACACTCTTCTGGACGACAGCTATAACGCCAACCCGCTTTCATCCGGCAGGATGATTCAGGCGGCAAGAGACATGGCGGATGAGTCCGGCCTGCCGTTGGTTCTTGTGATGGGAGAAATGCTGGAACTGGGCGACGTTTCGGACTCGGCCCATGAAAATCTTGGCATGCAGATGGCCGCGTCCTGTCCTGAAGCCGTATTCTGGAAGGGCGGCCAGCATGAGGCCGTAAAACGCGGCCTGCACAAACAAGGCTACAAGGGACTGTTCAACCAGGTAGAGGGTCCGGAAGACTTCACCCGCCTGCTGGACGAAATTCCCCTGCCCAGGGCCCTTGTGTTGTTTAAAGGCTCACGCAGCAATCATCTTGAGCAGCTCGTGGACGTTTTCAAAGCCAAAATAGGGGAGCGCAAAGTCAATGCTCTATAGCCTTTTGTATCCACTGAGCTCGGAATTCGTTATCTTTAACGTTTTCAGATACATTACCTTTCGCTCCGTATGGGCGCTGTTGACCGCGCTGATCATTTCCATTCTGGTCGGGCCACTCTTTTTGCGCATTCTGCACCGCTTGAAATTCGGCCAGTTTATTCAGGAAGACGTCAAGGCCCACGCGGTAAAAGCAGGAACGCCGACCATGGGCGGGCTTTTAATCATCTTTGCCCTGCTGATCAGCGTGCTGCTCTGGGCCGATCTGAGCAACCCCTACATATGGTTGACCATTTTGATATTTGTCGGCTTCGGCGTCATCGGCTTTCTGGACGACTACCTGAAAATTCTGCGCAAGCACAACGCGGGCCTCACCGCGAGGCAAAAATTCACCGGTCAGGTGGCTATCGCCATCATTGCCATGGCCATTCTCATGACCCTGCCCGCCTATTCCACCGAGCTTTCCGTTCCCTTTTTCAAAAACTTCACGCCCAACCTCGGCTGGCTGTATCTGCCCTTTGCCGTGCTGGTAATGGTGGGCACGTCCAACGGGGTCAACCTTACCGACGGGCTTGACGGCCTGGCAATCGGGCCGACCATTGTCGCGGCAGCCTGTTTTGCAGTGTTCGTCTATGTGGCGGGCAACGCAACCATGGCCGCCTATCTGCAAGTGGCCAACGTGCCGGGCGTGGGTGAGGTCACGGTTTTCTGCGGCGCACTCGTGGGCGCAGGCCTGGGATTCTTGTGGTTCAACGCTTACCCGGCCCAGGTCTTTATGGGCGACGTGGGTTCGCTGTCGCTTGGCGGGGTGCTCGGTTTTCTGGCTGTGCTGTGCAAGCAGGAGCTGGTGCTCCTTCTGGTGGGCGGACTTTTTGTGGTGGAAACGCTCTCGGTCATCATGCAGGTCGGCTATTTCAAAATGACCGGCGGCAAGCGCCTTTTCCGCATGGCTCCCTTGCATCACCACTTTGAAATGAAGGGACTGCCGGAATCAAAAATCATCATCCGTTTCTGGATTATATCGCTCATTCTGGGCCTGGCCGCCCTTTCCGTATTGAAACTCAGATAAACAGGGACAAACCGGGACCTGATAACGGATTGCACCCAATTGGAAAAAGAGGACAGAACATGACCACGACAGCCGCGCCAAACCGCCACCCCGTTCCCGCACCGGGCATGACCTCCCCTGTTCAGGCCGGGGAACTGGCTGTTGTCGTCGGCGCGGGGCATTCCGGCGAAGGGGCCATGCGCCTTTTGGCGGCGCTTGGGGCCAAGGTGCGCCTGCTGGATAAAAACCCGGACAATATTACGGAAAAAACCCGCGTTCTGGCCCGTGAACTGGGAGTGGACATCCTGACGGGCGACCACAGCGCCGGGCAATTTATCGGCGCGGCAGTAGTTGTTACCAGCCCCGGCATTCCCCCGGCAAAGCTTGAGCCATACCTGAACGAGGCTGGCAACCCGCCCATGATTGCTGAAATGGACCTTGCCCTCCGCTTTGTGCAGGAACCGATTATCGCTGTCACCGGGACCAGCGGCAAGACCACCACAGTCAGCCTTGCTGCCGCCATGTTGCAGGCAGCGGGCAAAAAAGTATTTCTCGGCGGCAACATCGGCACGCCCCTTTCCGAATATGTGGTGGACAAAACGCACGACCCGGCTGCCGGGGCAGACGCTCTGGTTCTGGAAATGAGCAGCTTCCAGCTGCAACGCACGGAACATCTGAAACCGCGCGTTGCCGTGCTGCTCAACCTCTCTCCCAACCACCTGGACCACCACGCGGACATGGCTGAATACACGGACGCGAAGTTTCGCATCTTTGCGCAGCAGGATGCGCAAGACCTGGCCCTTGTTCCGGCAGAGATGCTGGACGAGTGCCGAAAGCGCGGCGTTACCGCCCGTCTGCGCAGCTTTGCCGCAAGCGACAGATTTTCCGGCTCCCGTCTGATTGGTCGCCATAATACGGCTAACGCGGAAGCCGCCTTTCTGGCCTGCCACGAGCTTGGCGTCAGTGAGGAAGCGGCGGCCAGAGCCGTATGCGAATTCGCCCCCTTGCGTCACCGCCTGGAGTTTGCCGGAGAGGCAGACGGCGTGACCTATGTGAACGATTCCAAATGCACCACTGTAGACGCCATGCGCGTGGCTCTGGACAGTTTTACTTCGCCGGTGCTGCTTTTGGCCGGGGGCAAGTTCAAAGGGGGCGATTTACAGTCGCTCATCCCCTTGCTTCGCGAAAAAGTACGCGCTGTCGCCCTTTTCGGAGCCAGCAGGGAAATTTTTGAAGCCGCCTGGCAAGGCCTTGTTCCCCTGAGCTGGGATTCTGCCCTGCCCGGCGCGGTAGCCAGATTGCAAAAGCAAGCTCGCCCCGGCGAAGTGATTTTACTCTCACCGGCAACCGCGAGCTATGACGCCTACAACAATTATCAGGAACGGGGCGACCATTTCTGCGCCCTAGCGGCAGACGCGGTGAAAAAATCCGGAGGGCAGGACCGATGACTGCAACCGCCACTGCCGCGCTGTATACGGACTACAAGGCAGATGATGGCCTGGGCCAGCCTGATTGGTGGCTGCTTGCCATCACCCTTGTCCTGGTGACCATTGGCCTGATGATGGTCTTTTCGGCCAGCGGCATTGTGGCCGAGCGCATGCAGGCCGATACCTATTATTTTTTCAAGCGCCAGCTCCTGTTTGTACTGGTGGGCGGCATCGGTATGGCCCTGGCCGCTGTCATGCCCAGAGGGCTTTTGAACAACCTGCACTACCCCGCGCTGCTGATTTGCATGGCGCTGCTGCTTGTGTGTCTCAGCCCCCTGGGGGTCAACGTCAAGGGCGCGCACCGCTGGATAGGGGTTGGTCCCATACGCATTCAGCCCATGGAGTTTACCAAGATAGCCCTGGTGCTCTACCTGTCTTATTTCATGAGCACCAAGCAGGACATGGTAAAAACCTTTAGCAAGGGAGTCATACCGCCCTTCCTGATTACCGGGGTTTTCTGCCTGCTGCTTTTGTTGCAGCCGGATTTCGGCGGCGCGGCCTTTTGCACCATGCTGCTGTTTTTCATGTGTTTTGCCGGGGGCACGCGGCTTGTCTACCTTGCCGCCTCTGCCCTGATAGCCTTTGGTGGCGCGTATCTGCTTGTGGTGGCAGAGCCTTACCGTTTCCGCCGTTTGCTGGCCTTTCGCGACCCCTTCGCAGATGCCGCCAACACGGGCTACCATCTGGTGCAGTCCTTTTATGCCTTTGGCTCGGGCGGCCTTTCCGGCATCGGGCTTGGGGCCAGCAAGCAGAAGCTTTTTTATCTGCCGGAAGCGCATAACGACTTTATCATGGCCGTACTTGGCGAAGAAACCGGCTTTATCGGTGTTTCGCTTGTACTGCTGCTTATTGCCGCCTTTTTCTGGCGGGCCATGCGCATTACCCTGCGCCAGACCGATTTGCGCAGCCGGTTCATGGCTTTTGGCCTGACCCTTGTTATCTGCATTTCCTGCGTCCTGAATCTGGCAGTGGTCATGGGCGTTGTGCCGCCCAAGGGTGTGCCCATGCCCTTTATAAGCTACGGCGGCAGTAGCCTTTTGGCCTCTCTGGTCTGCGTAGGCCTGCTTTTGAACATTTCACGCTCTGCAAAGCCATAGGGAGGGAACATGCAGCGGGTTATCCTGACAACCGGCGGCACTGGCGGCCACATCTTCCCCGCCCTGGCAGTGGCTGAGGAAATTCGGCGCAAATATCCGGGCGCCTCCATTGTGTTCATGGGCGGCGAATACGGACAGGAAGCTGACCTTGCGGTCAAGGCGGGGCTGGACTTTGTCGGATTGCCTGTGCGCGGTGTGATGGGCCGCGGAATACGGGGAGTCGGCGCGGCCTTTGCCATGCTGGGCGGGGTGGTTAAAGCCCTTGGCGTCATGCGCAAGACAAAGCCTGAAATCGTGATCGGCTTTGGCGGGTACGCCGCCTTTGCGGGCGTATCAGCCGCAAGGCTTGCCAATATTCCCACAGCCCTGCACGAGCAAAACTCATACCCCGGCATGACCAACAGGGTGCTTGGAAAAATTGTGGACAAGGTATTTCTTTCCATGCCGGACATCGCGGGCGTGTTCCCTGCGCAAAAACGCCTGGTGGTCGGCAACCCGGTACGAAGCGGTATAGTCGAGCTGTATACGAAGCGCATGACGGAAGCCGAGCATACCAAGGCCCAGGCAGAACAGCCCGAGGGCGGCACAAGCTATTTCGGCGGCGTTGACGGGCCAAGCCCCTTTGATGTGGCGGCCAGACGCAACCAGCCGGTCGAAGCCTGCGGGCAGGGTCCGCAGCCCTCCGACGGTCAAGCCCCGGAGATATCATTGGCGAAGGAATCATCATCCACTGCGCCCCTTGCCGCCGCGCAAGGAGCGGCAACGACGACGGACCAACCGCTTCATCTGCTGGTCATGGGCGGAAGCCTCGGCGCAAGAGCAATCAACGACTGCATGGCCGAAGTCGCCCCGGCGCTGCTTGAGCGCGACGTGCAAATTCGCCACCAGACAGGCAAAGCCGATTACGAGCGCATGCGCGCCGCCTATCGCGACCTTGGCGGTGAAAAACTTCGGGTGGAACCCTTTATCGGCGACATGACCGAAGCCTATGCCTGGGCGGATCTGGTCTTTTGCCGGGCGGGCGCGTCCAGCCTTGCGGAAATAACGGTTGCCGGACTGCCCGCCATTTTGACCCCTTTTCCGCAGGCTGCCCAGGACCACCAGCGCCACAACGCGCGCTATCTGGTCACGGAAGGAGCGGCGGTTTTGCTGGAACAGGAAGATATTCTTCGCAGCCCGTCCCTGCTGACGGAATGCGTGCTGTCGCTCAAGGCAGACAGGCAGCGACTTTTTGCCATGGCAGGGCAAAGCCTTTCCCTGGCCAGGCCGCATGCGGCGGCGACCTTGGTTGATGAAGCGCAAAGGCTTGTTGCAGCAAGCGCCCGGTAACTTGGAAACCTGATTACACTACAGACAAGGGACAGGAATCAGCATGAGCAGTTTTTGGACTACAGCCAGTGGCGACATGAACAGCCGCGTACGCACCATCCACATGGTCGGCATCGGCGGAGCCGGGATGAGCGGTATTGCCGAAGTACTGTTAAATCTCGGATATGCCGTGCACGGCTCAGACCTGTCTGAAAGCGCCCCGGTGCAGCACCTGCGCAAACTCGGCGCGGTTATCGGCATCGGGCATGACGCAAAAAACGTGGGCCAGGCCCACGTGCTGGTCAAGTCCACGGCGGTGCAGCCGGACAACCCGGAAGTGCTGGCCGCCCAGGAAAAGGGCATTCCCATTATTCCGCGTGCGGAAATGCTTGCCGAATTGATGCGCCTTCGCACCGGCATAGCCATTGCCGGAACCCACGGCAAAACCACCACCACCTCTTTTGCGGCGGCAATTTTTGACGAGGCCAGGCTCGACCCCACCGTAATTATCGGCGGCAGGCTCAACGCCTACGGCACAAACGCCCACCTTGGCGAAGGCAAATACCTGATTGCCGAAGCGGACGAGTCTGACGGCTCTTTCCTTTGCCTTTTCCCGATAATCAACATTGTCACCAACGTGGATCTGGACCATCTGGATTTTTACCCGGACCAGCAAAGCATTGACGACGCTTTCGTCCAGTTCATGAACAAGGTGCCCTTTTACGGCAGCAACGTGGTTTGCGGGGACGACCCCGGCATACGCCGCCTTTTGCCACGGGTGAACCGTCCGATCATTACCTACGGTTTCAGCGCGCGCAACGATTTGACAGCGGAAATCCGCTCCCTTGGTGAAAAAAGCGTGTTTGAAGTCAGGCTCAAGGGCATCCGGCTTGGCGAAGTCACCCTTTCCCAACCGGGCAGGCACAACATCCTGAATGCCCTTGCCGCCATCGGCATTGCCTTGCAGGCAGATATTTCCATTGCCGACTGCATAGCCGCCCTCGGCAAATTCAACGGCGTGGGTCGGCGCTTTGAGCGCAAAGGCGAGAAAAACGGCGTGCTGGTGGTGGACGATTACGGGCACCACCCGGCAGAAATAGCGGCTACCCTGGCAACTGCCAAACAGAGCTTCCCGGACAAGCGTCTGGTAGTAGCTTTTCAGCCCCACCGTTTCAGCCGGACCCAGGCCCTGTTCGGTGACTTCTGCAAGGTATTCCAGCCGGTTGACAAGCTGCTGCTGACAGAAATCTATGCAGCTTCCGAATCGCCCATTCCCGGAGTGAGCGGAGAAAGCCTGGCCCAGGGCATCCGGCAGGTTACCGATACCGATGTTACCTACTGCGGCGACTTCGACACCCTGCTCAAAACACTGGATACGGAATTGAAGGAAGGTGACCTGTTCATCACCCTTGGTGCCGGCAACATCACCACCATAGGACCGCGCTGGCTGGAACGCTGATATGCCCGAACTTGACGACCTGCGCATCCTTAAAGGCCCGAAGCTGGCGGACCGCACCACCATTCGGCTTGGCGGCAACGCCATTGCCGAAGTGCTGGTGGACTCGCCCGATTCTTTCGAGCATCTGCCGCAAGCCCTGTCCCGCCTTGGCGGCAGCATGCGCCTTTTGGGAGAAGGCAGCAACATCATCGCCGGTGACGGCGATTTGCCCATCGTCATTGTAAGCAAAACGCACAGTTTTGAACCAACAGTGCGCGAAGAGGACGCTACGGGGCGGGTGCTGCTGAAGGTAGACGCGGGCATGCGCCTGCCCGCCCTGCTGCGCGTTGCAGCCTCAATAGGCCTTTCCGGGCTGGAAGGGCTGACCGGCGTACCCGGAAGCGTTGGCGGCTCCTTTGCCATGAACGCCGGTTCCTACGGCGTTTCCATGGCCGATTGCGTCAGCTCTGTGGAGCTTTTTTCGCCTTCAACCGGCTTTGTCAGCAGGCAGGCTGCGGACTTCCACTTTGCTTACCGCAGTTGCGCGCTGCCGGATTGTCCGGATTGGTTCATGGTTTCTTCCGTCACCTTTGCCCTGCAAAAGGCGGACAAGGAAACGATCCGCGCAGCCATGAAAGCCAATTATCGCAAAAAGCAAAGCACGCAGCCGGTTACGGCCAAAAGTGCGGGCTGCGTATTCAAAAACCCGGCCCAGGGTGTTTCGGCGGGCAAGCTTTTGGACGAAGCCGGGTTGAAAGGCAAAACACTGGGTGGAATGCGCTTTTCGCCCATGCATGCCAACTTTCTTGTCAATGAAGGGGGCGGTACATACGCCGCAGCCTTTGACATGCTGGAGCTGGCCAGGGAAACCATTTTGTCGCGCTTCGGGCACAGGCTTGAGCTTGAGGTACGCTTATGGCCTTAAAAACCGCCAGGCCTGCCAAAAATACGCGCAAAGTGCCCCTTTCTCGTGGCAACACAAGACAGGTTCGCAATGTACGCAAGATCCCGGCAAGGGAAAAACAGCCGTTTTCCTTTCCCTGGGAAGGCGTAAAACAATTTTTTATTACAACTTTTTCCATAGCCGGAGCCCTTGCAATCGTTGCGGGCGTAAGCGCTGGCCTGTTTTATGGCTATAATTCCCTGATGAAGGGCGAATATTTTGCCTTGAAGACTCTAGAAATTCAGGGTAACTCTAGAATCTCTTCTAGAGAAATTCTAGAGGCAGCCGATTTGACAGAAGGCGGAAACACGCTGGCCCTGTCCATTGACAAGGTGGAAGAAGCGCTCAAGCACCATCCCTGGGTCAAGTCGGTATCGGTGCAGCGCGTATTGCCGAGCACCCTGCTTATTGGTGTGGAAGAAAAAATTCCGGCGTTCTGGATGCTGCATGAGGGCAAACTCCATTACACCGACGGCAACGGAAAAATTATTGCGCCTGTGGAGCCGGGCAAGTTTGCCTCTTTGCCCGCCCTTGAAGTTGAAGCCGGTGCGGAAGAAGCGCTTGGCGCTTTGCCGGACCTGATCAAAAGCCTCAACGAATCACGTTTGCCGGTGAATATGTCTTCGGTCAGTCTTGTGCGCCTTTCCGCCGCGCGCGGCCTGGAAGTGTTTATTGACGAATCAAATTTGAAGCTGTCCATCGGCCTTGAAGAATGGGTTCCCAACTTGAAGCGTCTTTGCCTTACCCTGACAGATTTGGTCAGGAGAAGTGAAATCAAGGACATACAGGAAATAAAGGCCCAGGGAAGCAACGTCTGGGTGCAAACCCGCACCCATTTTGCAGATCACGTTCAAGGGTGAATTATGGGCAGACTTCCCTGGATATCATGGGGCATTACGCCCCGCACCGGCGGCCGGAAAACCCCTCCTGCAATCGAAGCGCAGGACGATGTGGAACGGTACCCGCCGGCATGGCTTGAAAGTATACGGAGCAAACCCGGCTCCACCGCCAAGAACGAGGCGCGCGGCAAGCGCGAGGAGAGGGCAAGATGGCAAAGGCTGACCTGATAATCGGACTCGACATAGGCACCACCAAGATTTGCGTTGTGGTTGGTGAAGCCACGGAAGACGGGGTGGATGTAGTCGGCATTGGCACCAGCCCCTCTACAGGCCTGCGCAAAGGTGTGGTCGTCAATATCGAGGAAACGGTCAAATCCATCCAGAAGGCGCTTGAAGAGGCCGAGCTTATGGCCGGTTGCGCCATACGTTCCGTGTATGCGGGCATAGCGGGCAGCCACATCAAGGGCTTCAACAGCCATGGCGTCATTGCCGTAAAAGGCGGCGAAGTTACCCAGCGCGATGTGGATCGCGCCCTGGAAGCCGCCAGTGCCGTTGCCATTCCCCTTGACCGCGAGGTTATTCACACCCTGCCCCAGGAATTTATCGTAGACGACCAGCGGGGTATCATTCACCCGCTCGGCATGGCCGGGGTGCGCCTTGAGGTGAAGGTGCACATCGTTACCGGGGCCGTTACCAGCGCCCAGAACATTGTCCGTTCCTGCCACAGAAGCAATCTGGATGTTTCGGATATCGTTCTTGAGTCACTGGCCTCAGCCAAGGCCGTGCTTACCGAAGAAGAGCGCGAACTCGGCGTCGCCCTGGTGGATCTTGGCGGCGGCACAACAGATATCGCCATTTTCGCCAACGACACAATAAAACACACCGGCGTTCTGGCTCTTGGCGGCCAGAATCTGACAAACGACATCGCCTTTGGCCTGCGCACCCCCATGGTCAGCGCAGAGCGAATCAAGGTCAAATACGGCTGCGCCATGGTCAACCTTGTGGGCATGGATGAAGTGATTGAAGTGCCTACCGTTGGCGGGCGCGAGCCGCGCCGCCTTTCCCGGCAGCTGCTTGCGGAAATATGCCAGCCGCGCATGGAAGAAGTGCTCGATCTTGTGGATCAGGAGCTTACCCGCTCCGGCTGCAAGCACCTGATTGGCGCAGGAGTTGTACTGACTGGCGGCTCTGCCCTGATTGACGGCTGTCAGGAGCTGGGCGAGCAAATTTTCAATCTGCCTACCCGCGTTGGGTACCCGCGCAACGTAGGGGGGCTTAAGGACGTGGTCAACAGCCCGAAATACGCCACCGCCGTGGGTCTTTTGTGCTACGGCGCAGAAAAGGAGGGCGTGGAACAGCGCAAGTTCCGCGCACAGGACGAGAACGTGCTGGACCGCGTGTTTTCACGCATGAAGAAGTGGTTTGTGGATATTACATAATGCCGATTACCGGCGGCAAAGCTAACCCGCCGATTGTATTTTGTTTCAAGAATTACGGTTTTGAACGGAATCAGAACCGGTCCGGCCAACCGGACATATCAAAGGCAAGGAGAGAGGCAAATGGCATTGGAATTTGAAATCGAGGCAAAAGAAAACGCAAAAATCAAAGTCGTCGGCGTGGGCGGCGGCGGCGGGAACGCCGTAAACAACATGATCTCCTCGGAGTTGCTGGGAGTCACGTTTATTTCCGCCAACACAGACGTGCAGGCGCTTGGCAGATCGCTTGCCGAACACAAGATCCAGATCGGGGCCAAACTGACCAAAGGCCTCGGTGCGGGCGCCAACCCGAGAGTAGGCTGCGAAGCCGCCCTGGAGAGCATTGAGCAAATAAAGGCCGCCATCGGCGAAGCAGACATGGTGTTTGTAACCGCAGGCATGGGCGGCGGCACGGGCACGGGCGCAGCCCCGGTAATTGCCCAGGCTGCCAAGGAAATGGGCATTCTGACCGTTGGCGTTGTGACCAAACCCTTCTTCTTTGAAGGTAAAAAGCGCCTGGAATCAGCCGAAGCGGGTATTGAAGAATTCCGCAGACACGTAGACAGCCTGATTACCATTCCCAACGACAGGCTGCTCCAGCTTGCGCCGAAAAAAGCGAAGTTTGACGAAATGCTGAAAAAGGCCGACGAAGTGCTCTACTACGCAGTCAAGGGTATTTCCGATCTTATTCTCGTAACCGGCCTTATCAACCTCGACTTTGCGGACGTTCGCACGGTCATGAGCGAATCGGGACTGGCCATGATGGGCACCGGCATTGCAACAGGCGAAACCCGCGCCCGCGAAGCCGCCCTGAAAGCCATTACCAGCCCGCTGCTTGAAGGCGTATCCATTGACGGTGCACGCCAGGTGCTCATGAACATCACCTGCGGACCAGACCTTGGTATCGACGAAGTGTCGGAAGCTGCCAGCATCGTGTCCGAAGCTGCGCACGACGACGTGCACGTCATCTTCGGCACGGTTACAGACGACACCATCGGCGACGAACTGCGCATCACGGTTATTGCCACCGGCATTGACAGCGGCGTTTCCGCGCAGCCGGTCAAAACAGCCACGGTTACCCAACTGCGCACAACGCCCCCCCCGCAGCACACACCCGCGCCGGTCGACCCGCAGCCCACGCACCGCATGCCCCAGGGCCTGAACACCGTGGACGAAAACCTGCAACGCGCCCTGTCTGCCAGGCAGAACACGCCTCCCGGCAATCTGAACGTGCCCACGTATCTGCGTAAGCCCGCGCCCGGAATACCCAGCGCACCCCGCGCAAGCGCGCACGCGCCCGGCGAAGACGATTTCATTTTCGATGAAGACGATTTTGAAACGCCTTCCTTTATCCGCAAGCAGGCGAATTAACGGCCCGCGACGATGCATGAAAACGCTGCGCTGGCCTTTGCGGCATAATGCAGCTGTAAAAACACGCCCACCGCACAAGGCAAGCCTTGCGCTTGGGTGCTCACAAGAATTTGCCGGGTAACCCGTGTGGAGCAGTATCCTGTTTTCAGTGAAAACACGCTCTGCACGAACATAACCGCAAATTCAAGGAATTGTCTCCACACCTTGCCGTGGAGACTCCGGTAGCGACAGGGCGCGTAAGCGCCGCGTCCCTCTTGCTGCTGTTACGGGTAAAGCCCTCCGAAGCTGTCTTGCCTCAGACGGTTTCGGGGGGCTTTGTGGTGTGCGAGGGGGCTTTGTGGTGTGCGGGGGGCCTTTGTCAGCCTGCTCCGGCAACCGTGTGGCGGACGGTTCTTCCTGGTTTCGCCTTTCTTTGCTCCCGGCCTTCCCTGACCTTCCCGTCTTTCGCATCTTTTCCCTTGTCTTTCCCGCTTCCGATAATTTTGTCGTTTTCTTGCAAGAATGGCTTCCCCTTTTTTCCCCGGTATACTATTAGTTGGAATGAGACTCTTCCGGCATTGCTTCCTGCCCTTCCTGTCTTTCCCGAAGCATGTACCCGGAAAAAGCCGTAACCAGCACCGAGGTAAGGACGATGGCAGACTCATACCAGCCAAAGCTTGGCGCACAGGCGCAAAACCCCGCATTTACCAACGCCGGCGCAAAAAAAGACCAACAATACCGCTGGAATTTGCACACACAGCCTTCTATTTCCAGCGTTGCCACCTGGGAATGGGACATTGCCAACGGGGTGTGCCGTTACTCGCCCGAATGGGCAGAAATTGTCGGCTCCAGGCCGGATGAGGGCGACAACACCTACAACTGGTCCTGGTGGTCCGGTCATATGCACATGGACGAAATGCCCATGGTACTGGACATTCACCGTCACTTCTTCCAGGGAGAATACGAAGAAGCCGAAATCGTCCACCGGCTCAGACGACCGGACGGCAGGTGGATTCGCCTTTTGAGCCGGGGCGCGGTATCCAAATGGAACGAAGACGGCACCCCGGCCATCATGTCCGGCCTGTCGCTGGATATTTCCCACCTTGACTTGCAACCGCCCCTGCCGGACACGGCAGCCTCCGTCCAGTCAGGCCGGGCGTACTGCGGCAAAGAAATTTCTCCCGCGCAGCAATTCGCCCTTGAGCGCAACAGTTTCATGATTTTGCACCAGTTCACCCACATGGAGCGGGCCAGTATTGACGAACTGATGCATTATACGCTGACCAGCATAGCACAGCTCACCGACAGCCCGAACTGCCTGCTGTTCTTTCCCAGCGAAAGCGATTTCTATACCGGGCACCTCCTTTACGCCCACCCGCAAGGCAAGCAGCACGGGCTGTTCCCCAAAGAAAGCCTGCCGGAAGTGCTCGCAACACTCATCGACGACCCGACAAGCTACACCGAAGGCCGCATTGTCAACGGCGACGGGCAAACACCCGTCTTTGTACTGGACAAGACCAACACACCGCTAATGCGCTACCTGCTCGTGCCCATTCTTGAAGAAGGGCGCGTAGTCTGCCTCGCCGGGGTGAGCAACAAGGCGCAGCCATACACCGAGTCAGACTTGCAGCAGGTACAGACGGTTCTCAATAATGCCTGGCTGATTTTGCGCCGCCACCTGCATATTCAGGAACTGAAGCAAGCCAAGGAAACAGCGGAAGCCGCCAACAAGGCCAAAAACGAATTTCTGGCCAACATCAGCCACGAAATGCGTACCCCGCTGAACGGCCTGCTCTCCATGCTCCAACTGCTGGAAGATTTTCCCATGCAGGAACCGCAGCGCGAGTTTCTGGAAACCGCCCGTCTTTCCGGCAACTCGCTGAAATATATTATTTCCGACATTCTTGACTTTGCCCGTATAGAATCCGGCAAGCTCCAGCTGACCCTGGCCCCCTTTGACTTCAAATCGACCATCCTCTCCAGTCTGCGCCTGTTCCACAAGGAGGCGGAAGAAAAAAAACTCACCTTTTCAACGACCATAGACCCGGACATTCCGGATATTCTCATCGGCGACGTTACAAGAATCCGGCAAATCCTCTTCAACCTGCTGGGCAATTCACTCAAGTTCACCCATACGGGCGGCATTGGCGCGGCCTGTTCCCTTTTGCCTTCCGACAACCCGGAAATTGTACGCATCATGCTGCGCGTATATGATACCGGCATAGGCATTCCCCCGGACAAGCAGGGACAACTCTTTCAGGCCTTCACTCAGGTGGAAAGCTTTTACACCAAAACCCAGCCCGGTACCGGGCTTGGTTTGAGCATTGTAAAACGCCTTGTTGCAATGATGCACGGCGACGTTTCGCTGGAAAGCGAACCCGGCAAGGGCACCACGGTTTCCTGTGTCCTGGAGTTGGCACAGGCCAAAGCTTCCAGCCTGCTGCACGGCGTGTCGGGAAAAAGAAAAGCCGCAAGCCCGGAACGCCCGCTGGATATCCTGATTGCGGAAGATGACGCTGTGGGCCGTTTTGCCTTGCGCGTATTTCTTGAACGCATGGGCCACCGGGTTGTTGCCGTGAACAACGGCATGGAGGCGCTGGAAGCCCTACGCCTGTACCCCTTCCACTGCCTGTTCACCGACATCCAGATGCCGGAAATGGACGGACTTACCCTGGCCCGAAGAATCAGGGACAACAAGGCAGACAGCATAGTCCCGTCTGAAAACGTCCGCGCTCTGGTGCGGCGCGTCTTTCCCCATACGGAAAACACTCTGCGCAATATTGATCCTGCTCTTGCAATCATTGCAGTCAGTGCGCACACAATGGCAGGAGACAAGGAACGCTTTCTGCAGCAGGGAGTCCACTTTTTCATAGGCAAGCCCATCGCCCGCGAACAGCTTGATTTGGCCTTGGAGGCTGTTGCAAAACAAATGGACTGAACGCACGGCAAACTGCTTTTGCCGAAAATTCTACTGACATTCCACGCGAGCATGAATACCTGTCTCTCAAAACGCCATTATGCATAGAGAACCGCTGATTACATAAAAATGTACCGCAAAATGATACAACGCGTATTGCTATAAAAACATTTCACATCTTACTTCTTATGCTTCCATAGAGCAAAAACCCGATATCACGGGGATGACAATGTTCATTCCGCATGGTATGGGTGTTGTCGCTTTTTATCCGAAATCAGGCGATATGAGGGGGTAGCGTCATATGCGCCTTTGCCATAACTGTGCGGTTTTATAGATGAAAAACACCGTTTCTCCGTTTCGCCTCTGGGTGGGGCAGTTTTTTGCGCGCTTTGGCCTTGGCATGCGGGCCAAACTGATCGCCCTTTTTGTTGTAATCAAGGTTTTCCCGCTTGTGTTGCTGGCGCTTGTGGCCTGGAACCAGTCGTGGTCGCTTGGCGAAGATCTGAAAAGACGGACCAGCGAGCTTGCCTCCAAGGCGGTCAACGCCCTTTCCCAGGCCGGCGAGGTGGCCGTAAATGACGCAGTACAAGCGCTTGACGCAAGGGCAACCGAAGATATCGAGCGCATGTCCACAGACACGGCCCGCCGCGTGGCTGACTTTTTATACGCGCGTGATGATGACACGCTTTTTGCGGCTTCCCTTGCGCCCAAAGACACCATTTACCGTGATTTCGTTATCCGCCAGCGCGGCAAGCTGGTAAAACCGGGTAAATGGGTGCTCGGGCCGGACGGCAAGTCCTGGGTGCCCGCCACGCCTGCGCCCCCGCTCAAGCAGATTGTTTCTTCCATTGAAGAGAACGACCACAGCTTCAACTACCGTCCCCCGGAACAGTACAACTACGAGTCTCGCGCCCTGTACAAGGAAATGACCTTTGTCGATCTAAACGGCAACGAGCTGATCAAGATTGACGGCGAAGGTACCATTCGCAAAGACCTGAAAAATATCGCGGACAAACGCAATACCTACGTCAAGGCCGAAGACTATTTCAAGGAGCTGCAAAAGCTTAATCCCGGCGAAATATATGTTTCCGATGTAATCGGCGAATACGTGGGAACAAACATCATCGGCATGTACACCCCGGAAAACGCCGAAAAACGCGGTGTGGAATACGCCCCGGAAAAATGGGCCTATGCCGGAAAGGAAAACCCCAACGGCAAGCGCTTCAAAGGCGTTGTCCGCTGGGCAACCCCGGTTGAACAGGGCGGCAAAATCATCGGCTATGTTACCCTTGCCCTTGATCATGACCACCTGATGGAATTCACCGATCACATTATCCCGACCAGAGAACGCTACACCGAAATTCCCGACGCGTTTGAGGGCAACTACGCCTTTATATGGGACCATAAAGGCCGCAGCATAGTGCACCCCCGCCACCACTCCATTGCGGGCTTTGACGCTGCCACCGGCGACCCCCAGGTGCCCTGGCTGGAAGACCGCATCTATGATGAATGGCAGGCCAGCGGCAAAAGCTATGCAGACTTTATTGTGGACGTGCCCACCTTTGTTGAGCAGTCCAACAAGAAAAAACCGGCCAAGGAACTGACAAAACAGGGTCTTGTCGCCCTTGACTGCCGCTACCTCAACTTTGCCCCCCAGTGTACCGGCTGGTTCGACCTGACCCAGGACGGCGGCTCCGGCTCGTTCCTGATCCTGTGGAGCGGCCTGTGGAAGCTGAACACTGCCGCCGCCATTCCCTACTACACCGGACAATACGGCAAATCTTTGCGCGGCTTCGGTTTTGTAGCCATTGGCGCGGGCGTGTCAGACTTTCACCGCCCGGCGACGGAAACCGGCAAGGTTATCAGCTCCCTTATCAGCAACACAGATAAGGAGCTGGGAAACATTTCGGAAGAAACGTACAAGGCAATCGGCAAGAACCTGCTGGAAACAGCCATGGGACTTTCCGTTTCCACGGGCATCATGGCTGTTCTGGTCATTCTTATCGCCATCTGGATGGCCTCCAGTTTTACCCGCAGCATCACCAACATGATTTCCGGCATATCGCGCTTTCGCTCGGGCGAGCGGCATTTTCGCTTCAATTCGCCCATCAAGGACGAAATGGGTGCCCTGGCCGACTCTTTTGACGACATGGCCGACAGCCTGGTGGACAGCCTTCGCGGGCCGGTAGCCATTATCTCGCTGGACAGAAATATTCTGTACATGAACGACGAAGCCCTGGAACTTGTCGAGGCAAAGCTTGAGGACATTCTCGGCAAACCCTACGGCGACTATACGATTTTTCCGAGTGACTCGCGCTATTGCCCGGTTACCGCGCTTCTTGCCAACCGGGAAACGGAAGTGCTCTACCATCCCCATAACGGCAAGTACTACCGTGGCAAGGCCAATTACCTGACCAACAAGGACGGGGAAAACATCGGCTATGTCATTGCCACCACGGACGTTACGCACATCATTGAAGAACAGAAACGCATAGAGCAGCAACGCGCCATTCTGGATACGGTCTTTTCCGCCTCGCCCGATATCATGTGGTATCAGGACGCGCGCGGGCGCTTCCTTGCGGTTAACCCGCGTTTTGCCTCCATTGCCGGGAAAAACCCGGATGACATAGCCGGGAAAACCTGCGACGATATTTTCCCCTTTGAACTGGCCCAGGCCATGAAAGAGAAAAATCGCCAGGCTGTTGAAAGCGGCATTTCCATGTATTCGGAAGAAACGCTCTGTTTTGCCGACGGCCATGTGGAAACAGTGGATATTGTGCGCGCGCCGCTGTTTAACGCCCAAAACGAATCCATGGGCCTGCTCGGCGTCGCCCGCGACGTTTCCCAACGGGTTTTTGCGGAAAACGAGCTGCGCAAAACCCAGCTTGAACTCAAAAAAGCCGCAGCCGAAGCAAACAAGGCCAGCGAATCCAAAAGCGCCTTCCTGGCCCGCATGAGCCATGAAATTCGCACTCCCATGAACGCCATTATCGGCATGACCAATATCACCAAGAAAAAACTCAGCGACGGCAAGGCCCCGGTGGGCGAAGTGCTGGCGCACGTCAAACAGATTGAAACCTCTTCACAGCACCTGCTCGGCCTTTTGAACGACATTCTCGACATCTCAAAAATCGAAGCAGGCAAGATTGAAATATCCGAAGAATCCTTCGACCTGGTCAAACTGGTCAACAACGTAGCCTCCATCATCCGGCCACGCTGCCTGGAAAAAAGCATCACCTTTGACATGCGTATCGAAGGGCTTGACCACACGGTCTTTACCTCAGACGCCCTGCGCCTGCGCCAGGTGCTGATCAACCTGCTCGGCAACGCGGTCAAGTTTACGCCCGAAGGCGGCACCGTGCTCTTTGCCATCACCCACGCCGGGCAGGGCGACGGCAAAGCCCTGGTTTCCTTCCGGGTGGAAGATGACGGTATCGGCATTGCCCCGGAAATCATTCCCACCCTGTTTACCCCCTTTGAGCAGGGCAGCGGCTTGATTACAAAACGCTACGGCGGCTCCGGCCTCGGCCTTTCCATCAGCAGCAGTATCGTGACCATGCTTGGCGGCAAAATCCAGGTTGAGAGCCAGGAAAACAAGGGCAGCGCGTTTTTCTTCAGCCTGTGGCTGAAAGAAAGCAGCAACTATCAGGCAACCGCACCCGCAAAGGGCGGCGAAGTCTCGTTTGCCGACAAGCGCATCCTTCTGGTGGACGATGTGGACATCAATCGGATTATCGTTGTGGAACAACTTTCGGGCACCGGCGCGGACATCCATGAAGCAGCGGACGGCAAGGAAGCTGTCGAGCGCTTTGCCGCTTCCCCGGAAGGCTCGTATGACCTGATCCTGATGGACGTGCAAATGCCCTACATGGATGGCTATGAAGCGTCTTCCACCATACGCAAGCTGCACCGGGCCGATGCGGCCACGATCCCGATTATCGCCATGACCGCAAACGCCTTCAAGGACGATGTGGACAAGGCCCACGCCCACGGCATGAACGCGCACCTTGCAAAACCTGTGGATACGGACAAACTGTTTGAAATACTCGGGCAGTATCTGGGATAAGCGGAAAGAAAAGCATCATGACGGAACAGGCCAGCTATACGACACCGGAAGTGCAAATCCTTCTTGAACCAGAAGGAAAGAGCTTTTCCATGCCGCGCCCGAAAACCGTGTTGCAGCTGCTCAATAAACTGGGCATTCGCCGATCCACGGCTCTGGTTATTCGCAATGGCGGCCTGCTTACCCCTGATCAGCGAATATTTCCGAATGATGCCGTTACCGTCAGAATTGTAACATCCAGCGGATAAGGGTGTTTTGTGAAGTGTACCCGATGCAAGGCCACCGCCGTTGTTGCCCTGCCCAGCCACCATTCCGGTTTTTGCGAAACCTGCTTTACAGATTTTTTCACCAAGCAGGTGGAAAAAGGCATACGCAGGCAAAAGCTTTTTACGCATGAAGACAATATCCTGGTGGCCCTGTCCGGCGGCAAGGATTCACTCGCCCTGATGTATGAACTGGCCCGTCTGGAATACAAGGTAACTGGCCTGCATATCGATCTGGGCATTCCCGCTTCCTCCGGAGCGGCGCGCAGCGCTGTGGAAAATTTTTGCGCCGCGCACGGCCTTGAGCTTGTCATT
>JAJDIC010000030.1 GCA_030266525.1 Desulfovibrio sp. OttesenSCG-928-G15
GCAACGGTCATCAACGGGGCGATCCAGACCTTGCCGATATCGCTTTTTTTCAGGCTGTCGCCCACGGCGCTTACATCAAGGTCGCCTTCCACTGTGCCTACAAAGGCACGAGCGTCTCGCGCCGTCAAATAATATTGCAGGGCCGGGTAATACACGCCCGCCGGGTGGTGGGTGCCGTGGCCCACAAAGAGGACAGCGTCTTTTGCGTCGCGCTCTTTTGGCAGGCTTTGTAACAGGAGATCAGCCACTTCGCCCATGCTTTGCGTGTCATGCAGCAGCGGAGCGCACAGGGTCAGGCTGTCTATGCCCTTGGGCATCCCCTGAAAGGCTTCCACTGTTTTGACAAGGCCGCTGTATTCCGCGCCGGGGATGATGTGCAGCGAGAGCACGGTTACCTTTTTCACCCCTTCCGTGCCCAGCCGGGCAAGCGCTTCTTGCGGGGAAAGTACCGAACCGTCCTTGGGGGCCGTAGCCAGAAGCGAGCGGGCGGTCCAGGCCCAGCGCACGTCTGCACCGGGCCTGGTGCTTTTTATCTGCCTCTCCACGTTGGCGTAAGAAATGCGAGCTTTTTCCACGCTGGTGCCAAAGGCTACTACCAGAACCGCTTCCTTTGTTGCGGCATCACTACCGGACTCTTGCGCCGCAAAGGCCGGGGCGCACAGAATGAAAAAAAACAAAAGAGTGACCTGAAAGCCCGCGCAATACTTTTTCATTGTATTCTCCGTATCGTAATTCGGTTACGCCCTTGCGCGTGCGGGCCTATTTCCGCCCGGAGGCGGGAAGCAGGAGCAAGGAAAGATAAGGGGGAGTCTCCGGCATGGAGTTTCCATCCAGCAGCATTTCATCCGGCAAGCCGAGACGGCTGGCAAACACAGCTTCCTTTCCCCGCCCGGCCCTTGCTACAGCATCCCTGATTTGCGTCGCATTCTTGTACGCCTTGAGAATAACGGCGCTGTCCGCCAGCTTCAAGGCAGCGTCGAGCCGCTCGGGGCTGTTGATTCCTGATACAATCAGCAAGTTTTCCTCGCCTTCACACAACACCGTGCCGCTTCTGGCGGCGGCTTCCTGAAACGAAGTGATGCCCGGTTCCACACGGATGACAACATCCGGCAAGAGGCGGCGCAATTCCTTTTTCAGGTAACCGAAGGTGCTGTACACAAGGGGGTCGCCCAGGGTGAGAAAAGCCGCGTCCTTACCGGTGCCGAGGGTTTCGGCAACAATACGGGCGTTGCGCTCCCACGCTTCACGAAGCAGGGACCGATCCCGGGTCATGGGAAAATCCAGACGAACGACCTGTGTTTGCGGCTGCACATGGGGCGCGGCAATGGCGAATGCAAGGGAAGCGTCATTTTTGGGCGAGGCAGCGGCAAAAACCACTGCAACGGAAGCCAGAACGCGAGCGGCCCGAAGGGTGAGCAAGTCAGGGTCACCCGGCCCCACGCCTATACCGTGCAGCGTGCCGACGGGCAGTCCGGTTTTTGCGCAGGGCGTCTGCGTCCCGGGCAAGCAGGAAGACGAAGGGGGGGGGGAAGAAGAAAGGGGGTTGGTTGTCATGAAGAATGGCCTCCGTTTGTCGGGGCCATTACCAAAACGCCAAAAAGCGACCCGCAACACCCGAAGGATGCCGCCCGCCCGATAAGCAGCGCGGCGGCGTGGAGCGCAGGCGACTTCTCGCAAGACCTCAAGGCAAAGGCCCGTTGCCCAAGGTCAGTCCAGATGAGACTGTGCAAAGCAGGTCTTCCGGCTTGCCGACCGGCTTTTCGGCCTTCCCGAGTATCTCAGTGGCGCACAAGGCAATACTGTCGCGAAATGGCTTTCGCCAAGGGGCAGCATTTGCCTGGAAAAGCGGTATTACGGCTTACGGCGGCGGCTCCGCTCCCGATTGTAACGGGATTCCCTCTTATGCTTCAAACGCGGGTTGCAGGGCATAGCCTGCAAACAACCCGCAAAAGCACTTTGCATTGTGGAAATATCAATCAATTCGCTTTGGAAGTCAACGCGAATCGCACCGTCAGTCCTGTATGACCACCAGCTTTGCATTTTGCAAAACAGCGAACAGGTCTTCCGCTTCGGGGCGGGCGAGGCAGTTGCCGATATTTTTGGTTACAATGGCTTTTTGTACGAAATGCCGGGCCTCTTGCCCGGTTATGGTGATTTCTTCACGCAACAGGCCGTTCAGCATATCGGAGAAGGCCCGCACAGAGGCGAGGCCCATGTGCGCGAGCATGGCGGCAATTTCCTTCGGATGGCTTTTTTCCACAAACGCCAGAAACTCGCCGAGAATAAGCCCGTTGGCCCGCCCGTGATCCACTCCCCGATAATAGGTAAAGGGATAACCAAGAGCATGCACGGCTGTTGTGCCGGTATTGGCGATAACCATACCGGCCAGGGCGGAAGCGACAAGCAATTCGTGGCGGGTTTCCAGCGAGATCTCTTCTTTTTCCAGTTCGCCCATGGAGTTCATGAGCATGGCGATGCTGCGCATGGCCATGCTGTCTGTCAGCACGGACGCGCGAAGGGTCAAAAGGCCTTCTACCGCGTGGGACAAGGCGTCAATGGCGGTGTTCACGGTAGTGACGCGGCCAAGCCCCAGCATGTAGCTGCCGTCCAGAAAGGCCAGGCGCGGAAAAATAAGCGGCGAACCAAGGTTGGTTTTGTTTTCCGTGTTGTTGTCGGTCAAAATGGCATAAGGGGTTACTTCCGACCCGGTTCCCGCCGTGGTAGGCACAGCGGCAATGGGCAGGCAGCGCGTGTAGCTTGCGCCAAACACGTCCCGGGGCGAAAGCCCGCCCTCATGGGCAGCCAACAGGGCCATGGCTTTTCCCGCGTCCATGGGCGAGCCGCCGCCTATAGCCAGAACAAAATCACACCGCTCTGCACGGGCCAGCGCAGCACCTTCAAGAGCGCATTCAATCGTAGGGTTACTGGTAACTTTATCATAGACAACGCTCTTCTGCCCGTTAGCTTCCAGCGCTTGCAGCGCATCGTCCAGCGAGCCGTTTTTACGCGCTGAGTGCGCCCCGGTGACAATCAGGCATTTTTCCCCAAGCGGCGCAAGCAATGCGCCTTTTTCGACCAGACAGCCGGTTCCGGCAACAAGCCTGGTGGGCATGGTATATTCAAAAAACATGGAGGCCTCCCTGTTTCACAGCAGGTTTGGTGGTAAAAACACAATGCGCTACATGCAATAAAAACGTCTCTGCCGTGCTATATACGGTACTATGCCTGTGGCATATGCTTCTGTTTAATCAGCGCTTTATTAACGAAGCCCCTGATAGCCGGCCAGTCTCGCCATGGCCTCTTCGATGTTCTCCACGGAGCTGGCGTAGCTGAACCTGAGGTAGCCTTCCGCTCCGGGGCCGAAATCAATGCCGGGGGCCACGCCGATGTGGGCTTTTTCCAGAATGTCAAAAGCCAGGGCCAGACTGTCCGGGCGAGAGGGCGGCATAAGGTGGCGGGCGTCGGCCAGAACGTAAAACGCCCCCACCGGGTTTGAGCGCACACCAAAGCCCAGGGCTTGCAGCCTGTCCACAATCAGCTTGCGCCGCTTGTCATATTCCGCTGCCATGCGGCGCACGTCTTCCCCCGCGCAGGTAAGGGCCGCAAGGCCCGCCCATTGGGAAATGCTGTTCGGGGAAATGAAGAAATTCTGCTGCAACACTTGCAGGGTGGGAATGAAGCGCCGGGGCACAACCATCCAGCCGAGCCTCCAGCCGGTCATGGCGTAGCGTTTGGAAAAACCGTCCAGCACGCACACCTCGCTGCCCACTTCCAGGGCCGAAACGGCTTTTCCTTCATACGCAAGGCCGTGGTAAATTTCATCTGACACAAGCATGGTGCCGCAGTTAGCCAGCCGCTGCATGTTTTCGCGTGAAATAATCGTGCCTGCGGGGTTGGAAGGGGAGTTTACCAGCACGGCGGCAGTGGCGGGCGTAACAGCCGCCGCAACCGCAGCCGCGTCCAGTTGAAACCCGGCTTCTTCCGCAGCGGGAATGCGCAGGGTCTTTGCCCCGGCAAAGGTGACAAAACTTTCATAGCAGGCATAGGCCGGATCGCCCATGAGCACCGTATCACCCGCTTCACACAGCACGGAAAACAGCAGCAGCATGCCGGGCGACGAGCCATTGGTAATGACAACCTGCTCCGGGTGGACGCTCACGCCATACTCGCGCTCATAATATTCGGCTATGCCCTCACGCAGGGCAAGCAGCCCCATGCTGTGCGTATAGCCGGTTTTGTTGTCCTTGAGGGCACGGACAGCGGCCTCGACAACACATTCGGGCGTGGCAAAATCCGGCTGGCCTATTTCAAGGTGAATAACCTTTGCCCCCCGGCTTTCCAGCTCCTGCGCCTTTTCAAGCACATCCATGACCAGAAAGGAAGACAGCGTATCGCATACAGAACGAGCCATGCTAGTGTTCTCCGTGAAGAGTGTTTTGCTTGAAGCATTGGGACGCTTCGGATGTATTGCCGTATACTCCTTGGGCAGCAACGCGGTGCAGAAAAAAAACCACCGCTTCCGGCAAGAGCAACCTACTCCAAAAGTCTGCAAAACACGATAAAAAAACGAGCCGGACTACTCTTAAAGAGTAATCCGGCGTATGTTTTTGGCGAAAACCTCTGTTGCGATTGCGTGTCCGGCGTTTCCCGGCGCGGTAGATGAAACGCCTGCCACATGCGTGCCCCTGCGTACATATCGCGAACATGAGGCACGTCCCTGTCAACGGCTGCTGTCTATGATCGTTCCCTTGCCCTCATAGGCAGCCGACAAAATGTTTTTACTCAGGTTGAAGGTGTCATTCATGCTTGTGAACCCACCTTTGCTCTTTTTACCCTTCTTCCCTCCGGTTTTGTTCAGGTTGGACAGGGTTTGCGATACAATATCGCCCTTTACTTTTTCCAGCTCCGCAGTGGCAGCCAGGGTAAAGGCTTCAGCATCCTTGTTGCTCATGTTGCATCCTCCATAAAAGAGGAGTCCGCCACTTCTCTTATCGGCAGACAGGCAGAGCGACTTTAGACAGTGCCGCCACGAATTTGGATTTTGTTCTCCGCCAAGGCGCGACAGGTTCACCTGGAGGGAGCGGACTCTTTCGCCCATGACCCTATGGGGGTTCTGTCGCAACGCGGGCAGGGGGGGCAAAAGACATCTCGTGACGACACTATCCGGTGTTGCGTCCTTAAAATTCAGCGATAGCAACACTCGTCGGCGGAGGAGAATATATGCCAGGGGGCGTCCGGCAGACAGTCCGGCAGCGGGCGCCCCCTGGAGTGTCAGGCTTTCAGGATAGCCTTGAGGTCTTCTTCCGGCGTGGTAATGGGGTGCAGGTCGAATTTTTCCACCAGCACGTTCAATACGTCTTTTGAGAAAAAGGCCGGGATGCTCGGCCCGATGTAGATGTTTTTCACACCGAGCGACAAGAGGGTCAGCAGGATGCAGACAGCCTTCTGCTCATACCAGGAAAGTACCAGCGTCAGGGGCAAATCGTTCACCCCGCAGTCAAAAGCGCCCGCCAGGGCAAGCGCTACCTGAATTGCGCCATACGCGTCGTTGCACTGCCCCATATCCAGTATGCGCGGAAAGGGGCCGATAGCGCCGATAGCGAGATCGTTAATCCTGTATTTGCCGCAGGCCAGGGTAAGCACCACGGTGTCTTGCGGAGCCTGTTTGACAAAATCGGTGTAGTAGTTGCGCCCCGGCTTTGCCCCGTCGCACCCGCCAACCAGGAAAAAGTGCTTGATCGCTCCGGCCTTCACCGCCTCGATGATGGTCGGCGCGTTGTCCAGAACCGTTTTGCGACCAAAGCCCGTTGTAACAACGCTGCCGCCGTTGATACCGGTAAGGGCCTTGTCTTCGCTGTAGCCGCCAAGCCTGAGAGCGTGCTCGATAAGGGCGCTGAAATCCTTATGACCGTTCGGTTCAGCGGCAATGTGCCGCATTTCGGGGTAGGCCACCACGGAAGTTGTGTACACCCTGTCGCTGTAGCTCGCCTTGACCGGCATCAGGCAGTTGGTCGTATACAGCAGCGGCGCGGGAATATTGTCAAATTCCTTTTGCTGGTTCTGCCAGGCCGTGCCGAAGTTGCCCTTGAGCTGGGCGTATTTTTTCAGCTCCGGGTACCCGTGAGCGGGCAGCATTTCGCCGTGGGTGTAAATGTTGACGCCTTTGCCCTGAGTTTGTTCCAGCAGCATTTTCAGATCATACAGATCGTGCCCGGTAACGACGATAAAGGGGCCTTTTTCTATGGTCAGCGGAACCTGCACCGGCACGGGGTTGCCGTACGCGCCGGTGTTGGCCTCGTCAAGAAGGGCCATACATTTGAGGTTCACGCCGCCAAACTCCATCAACAGGCCCAGCCATTCGTCCACGGAATGCTCGTCAGCAAGGGCGGCCATGCCCTTTACCAGCCAGGCGTCCACATCCGGGTCGCGCTTGCCGAGAACACGGGCGTGGTGCGCGTAAGCAGCCATGCCGCGCAGGCCGAAAAGCAGCGTGGAACGCAGGGAAACGGCGTTGGCATCGCCATGAAACAGGTCTTGCGTAGACACAGGCAGCTGCGCTTCGCCCCTTTTGGCCCTGATTGCCGCGATCAGGCCGCCAAGCCGGTCCACATCGAAGCTGACGTTGGTAATAGTGGTGAACAACCCGTCGCAAAGCAAGTCAACGCCTTCCGCGCAGGAGGCGTTCCTTTCGCTCATGAGCTTCGCCAGAGCGATCATCTCGCAGGTCAAAACATCCTGCTCATGCGCCACATCGGGCTTTTTGCCGCAAACGCCCGATACAGTACATCCTGTTCCTTTCGCCGTCTGTTCACACTGAAAGCAAAACATATTTTCCATGATCCCCTCCGTAGGGTTTGTGGGTATGCGTGTGAGTAACCAGGCGGGTTCAGGGCAGGCGCTATCGCCCCGCCCCATAACCCTCTTGCCGGACGGGGGGCACGTACCCGCCATCGGCCTCGTTCCCTAGAGGTACTCTCTTCGGCCAAACAAGGCCGTTGCATTTGCAACACGAGGGGTTTTTGCAACGATATTTACGAAGGCGAGCGAAAAAACAATGCCCGCAAAGCATGCGGGCATTGTAGCAGAGAGAAATGGCAAGGAGACCGGTAACGGCCCCGCCTCAGAGTATGCGCACGGTTCCCAGCCTGCCAACCAGTGCTCCACTGACAAGCTCGTACACCAGCACATGCTCGGCGGGCAACTCGGCCGGCGCGTATTGGATGCGGAAATCGGAAACCGGCGCAAAGCCCAGACGCCCGTAGTAACCCGCATCTCCCACCAGAAACACGGCAGAATAGCCCAGTGCATGCGCCTTGGCCAGAACTTCGCGCACAAGCTGTGCCCCGAGCCCCTGACCGCGCCTGTCTTCCCTGACGCACAAGGGAGCCAGCAGCAGATAGGCCGCATCGGCCACAAGGCAGTTTTTCCACTCCGCGTCGCCCGGGTGAGGCTCATAGGGCAGACGGGTAAGTATAACATGACCGACCAGTGCCCCGGCTTCTTCCCCGGCAAGCCCTCCCGGTTCTTCCGCCACAAGAGCCAGCTCGGGAATATAACCGTTGCCCGCGCGTAGCTGGTTCACGAAATCCTGCTCGGTTCCATCAGAAACGCGCGCCGTGGCAAAGGCTTCCTTCACCAGTTCATAAATGCGCGCGAATTCTTCGGCCCGCTCGGGGCGTATCAGACATGAAGCCATGTAGTTTCCTTATTTATTGAGAGCAACCCCAGCCTTTTCCTACGAGCGATAGCTGGCGTTGATATTCACATACTCGTGCGTCAGGTCGGAAGCGAGCAGCGTGTAATGGCCGGGGCCATCGCCGAGCGAAATGTCCAGCGGCAGATCCTGCTGCTCCAGCGGTTCCTTGAGCAGGGCGTCAAAGTCCAGGGAAGAGGGACGTCCGTCCTTGAACAGCTCCACCCCGCACAGGGAAACGCGCACATCTTCCGGCGCAAAGGGCACGCCGCATCTGCCCAGCGCAGCGACAATGCGGCCCCAGTTGGCGTCTTTGCCGTACATGGCGGTTTTCACCAGTTGCGAATGGCCCACCGCACGGGCGGCAAGTTCCGCTTCGCCGTTGGTTTTTGCGCCTTTTACCGTAATATGCATGACCTTGGTTGCCCCTTCGCCGTCCTGCACCAGCATGTAGGCGAGCGAGGCCAGAATGCGGGTAACGGCGGCTTCCAGCAGGGTCAGGTCGTCGCCTTTGGCCACGATATTGCTTGCCCCGTTTGCCAGAGCATAGACCGTATCATTTGTGCTGGTGTCGCCATCCACGGTGGCCCGGTTGAAGGTGGCCCCGACCGCGCGCTCAAACAGGGCGTGCCAGTCTTCTTCCGCAACCGCCGCGTCGCACAGGACAACGGAAATCATGGTCGCCATGTTCGGGCAGATCATGCCCGCGCCTTTGGCAAAACCGGCCACGGTGACCACGCCCCCGCCAAGCGAAATCTGTTCGCCCGCCAGCTTCGGGAAAGCGTCTGAGGTCATGATGGCCCGAGCGAAGTCTTCCGGCCCGGCCTTGCCGAGGCCTTTGGCCAGATCCGGCGCAACCCCTTCCCACAGCTTCATCGGGAACTGTACGCCGATAACCCCGGTGGATGCAGGCAGAATATCATTTGCCGAAAGGCCGGTGGCTGCGGCGACCAGTTCGGTAGTGGCAATGCAGTTGGTAATGCCTTCCTCACCTGTGCAGGCGTTGGCATTTCCCGCGTTCACAAGCACTGCGCGGGCAAGGGCCTTTTCGCGCACTCTTTTTTGCCCCACCTGAACCGGCGCGGCCTGAAAAAGATTGGTCGTGAACAGGGCGGCAACCGTTGCCGGTGCCTCACTGACGGCCAGGGCTACATCTTGACGGCCCGCTGCTTTAAAGCCGGCGCTGGCTGTTGCAAGGGAGAAGCCTTTGGGAATGATCACGGAATGAGCGGTTTTTTGCATGGGGTGCCTTCTTGAATATGCATTGCGTAATAACTTGACCGGACAAACGATGCCAAATTTCCCCCTGTTCGTCGAGCAAAATGCGTATTCGGGAATGTATTTTAGCGGGCCAGCGCCTTCTCAGGCAACGAATACTGCCGGGCAGACGAAATTTTCTCCCCGGCGTCTTGCGGGAATGCAGATCTGTATAGTACTGTGCTCTCGGCACAAAAAGTCCCAAGCCGCAAGAAAGCCCGCTTACAGCTTTCAAGCCGGTTCATCTGCTATCTTCCCTTGGAGCGCCCTTGGAACTTTCCCTGCTTATCCTTGGTGCCGCAGTGGTCTGCGGCTTTCTCATGGCTTTCAGCCTTGGCGCAAATGATGTTTCCAATGCCATGGCTTCCGCTGTCGGGGCAAAAGCCCTTTCGCTACGTCAGGCGCTTGTCATCGCGGCAGTGCTCAACTTTGCCGGTTCGGTATTTCTCGGCTCGCAGGTGGCTGCCACCATTTGCCGGGGCATCATCAATCCGGACGCGATACCTGACCAAAACCTGCTGATGCTCGGCATGTTTGCGGCCCTTTTATCTTCCGGGCTATGGGTTCTTATCGCCACGTACACTGCCCTGCCGGTTTCTTCCACCCACTCCATTGTCGGCAGTATTCTGGGCTTCGGAATCATTGCGGGCGGGCCGGATGTGGTGCACTGGTGGTCCTTGCTCGGCATTGTCGTATCCTGGATCATTTCTCCCTTTTTCGGTGCCTTCATCGCCTACCTCGTTTTTGTGCATATACGCCGCTATATCTTGCACAAAAAGGACCTGATACAGGCGACGCTCTACTGGGCACCCGTATGGTGCGCCCTGACCATTGTGCTTGTGGTGCTCTCGTTCTGCTACAAAACACCCTATGGCAAAAGCCTGCACCTGGCAGGCTGGCAGGGGCTGGTCATTGCGTTTCTTGCCGGGGCCTTGGTGGTGGCCGCCATGCGCGCCTACCTGCCGAAAGTGTTCGCGCAAAGCACGGCCGACATGAAGCCCGCCCAGCAGACAGAAGAAGTGTTCCGCCGCATGCAGATAGGCACGGCCTGCTACGTAGCCCTTTCACAAGGGGCGAATGACGTGGCGAATGCTATCGGCCCGGTAATAGCCATTTACTTCATAGCCACCCAGGGCAGCATGGCCGGACAACTGGACGTGCCCGTATGGCTGCTCATTCTTGGCGGGGTGGGCATTGCCGCCGGTATTGCCACCATGGGCTACAAGGTTATGGGCACCGTGGGCGAGCGCATTACCAAAATGAACAACACCCGGGGTTTTGCGGTATCGTTCAGTTCCGCTACCACGGTGCTTATGGCTTCCAACCTCGGTTTGCCGGTTTCCACAACCCATGCGACGGTCGGTTCTGTTGTCGGTGTAGGTCTGGCGCGGGGTTTTCATGCTGTGGACTTTCGCGTTCTGGCCCGTATTTTGTTGTTCTGGGTGCT
The DNA here is from genome assembly GCA_030266525.1 of Desulfovibrio sp. OttesenSCG-928-G15. Next base: position 10,398 of record JAJDIC010000030.1, read on the forward strand.
TACCGTACCCATTGCCGCATTCAGCTGCATACTTATTTTCCAAATATTACGCTGGACTTTTTTATAACCTTGCAGGAATAATGGTGTTGTGCGTCTGAGGCTGGCCTTGCTTACGCGCAGCCCCAAACGCCACAACACTACCAAAAGGATTTTCCCATGGCCGTACGTATTCCCTTTTTCGGGCTTTTGTCCCTTCGTTCGCCCCTTCTCGGCTTTCTTGAGCATTATGAGCAGATTGCCAAGGGGATGAAACTTATTGAAGAATCCATGGAATGCTACATCACCGGCGGCACAGACCGGATGTGTACGGAATTTACCGCCCTGCAAAAAGAAGTGGATATTGCGGAAGAAAAGGCAGACACAATTAAGCGGAATATTCGCAACCACCTGCCGCGCGGCATCTTTTTGCCTGTGGAAAAACATATTTTCTTCAACTACACGCGCCACCAGGATGACATTCTGGACGCGGGCCAGTCGGCGCTCCAGTGGCTGGCCATGCGCCCGGTCAACGTGCCTGAACTTATTCAGCGCGACCTCATATTCTACCTTGGCGAAGTTTCCAAATGCATTGAAATGCTGCGCCCCGCCCTGGAAGGGACCATAGCCTGGGTAAATGAAGAGGGGCAGGACCGCGAAGACCTGAAAGACCTGTACCGGGCTTTACGCAAACAGCACAAGGTTGTCGCTGACCGAACCCACACAATCAATTCCAGGATTTACCAGTCCGACATGGATTTCAAGGATATTTACCAGCTTATCCATTTTGTCGAATATCTGCACGCCATGAGCCACAGCGCGGAAGACTGTGTCACACTGTTGCGGATCATGATTGCCAAGTAAACGATCACCAAAGAGCAGTGCTTCCTTAAGATTTGCCGCCTGGCTGCGGGCTTTGCCCGCCGCCAGGCGGCAAATCTGTAGCAAGGATTTGGGGACAAAACCCTGTAGGACATTTTACATTTTCACTGGTAAAACGCGCTAAAGAAGTTTTTCCTTTTACCGATACGGCGGCGTATACAATGCTGGCGTTTTCGCTTTTTCGGCAGACTTATAAATATATAAAGCATCCGCTTTTGCATTATATTTTTCTCACTTTTGTTACCGGTCTCTTTACAAAAAGCATCCATGCGATGTATAGTGCTTGAAAAAAAGAGTGCGATAGGATTTTGGTATATAGTATGTAATCAGAATTTCCTTGCGGGAGCGTGTTTTCCGTAGGGATTTTCGTGTGTTTCAATCGATGGTTCCCTTTTCACCTTGTAACAGACTAGACCGTTGTGTCGGGGGCGATAATGACAACGAAAAATAAAATTCTTGCCGGTTTTGCAATCGTGGTGCTCATAATGGGCGTCGTGGCCTTTTTCGGCTATTCGGGCCTGCAGAACGCCACAAACAACTTTAACGAATACCGCAGGCTCGCCAGGTTCAACGTTCTGACCAGCGAGATGGTCGCTGCCATGAACAGGGCGCTTGGTGCCATTTATCTGTTCACCACCACAGACGAAACCAAAAATCTGGATGAAGCCCGCTCAGAACTGAAAAAGATTTCCGCTCTGGTCACGGAAGCGGACGAATTCATTTCCCTGCCAGAGCGCCGCAAAGTTCTGGAGCAGCTTGTTGCTAACCAAAAAAATCTGGAACAAGGAGTCAATTCCATTGAAGAAGCCGTTGCTACGGTCATAAAACAGTATAGCGAGGTAGTGCTTCCCCTTTCGCATTCCATGACCAAGCAGGTTTCCGAAATGCATGCTCTGGCCCAGCAACTGAACAACACGGAACTGGATACCCGGCTTATGCAGGCAATGGCCCAGCTTGGTACGGTACGCTCCTCTTCCAGCCGCTTTTCCCAATCGCGTGATGACAAAGACCGTCTGCGCGCTCTGGAAACGGCAAAGCAGCTTGATGACATGCTCAAAGACTTGCCCTCCCTGATGGTAACTTCGCAGGCAAGGCAGCAGTTCAGGGCGCTGGATGCGGAACTGGACAAGTTTACCGCCGCCCTTGACGAAATGAGCAAGTACGGTCAGACCTTTCAGGCAAGCTTGAAGCGGACCGACGATGTGGGCGACGAAACCGTCAAAAACATCGGCATCCTGAGCGAACAGGTGAACGACGACATGATCGCCCAGGGTACGCAAACCTTGGACTCCAACGAAAATACGCAACGCATCACCATGATGCTCAGCGTTGGCGGTTTCATTCTTGCCGTTGCTTTTGCAGCCATTTCGATTCTCGGCCTTTTGCGCGTGCTGCGCGAACTTGGCATTTTCTCTTCCGAAATTGCCAAGGGCAACTTCCACTACACTGTGCGCGTCAAGGAAAGGGGTGAAGTCGGGCAAATGGTTGATGCCATGCAGCAAATTCCCGATGCGCTCAACAGTATTCTTGCGGAATACCAAGGGCTTGAAAAGGATATTGAAAACGGCAACCTTGGCACCAGCGGCGACGTTTCCAAGTTCCGCGGCGAATTTGCCACCCTGGTTTCCGGCACCAACGCTGTTATTTCGCGCTTCCGTATGGTGCTTGAAAGCATACCCACTCCGGTAATCATGATGAACAGCGACCGCCTGGCCGTTTACATGAACAAGCTCGCCAGAGACTGGAGCAGCGACGATTACAGGAACAAGACCATTTCCCAGCTTTTTGCCACGGAAGACTATGACACGGCCAACTGCTCCTTGCGCAAGGCTGTAGAGACCAACCAGAGCAGCACCAGTGAAACCCGCGCCCACCCCAAGGGCAAGAACATGGAAATAAGCTATACGGTTATTCCCATGTATAACGCGGAGAAAAAGCTCAGCTCCATCCTGGAACTGATGACAGACCTTACCTCGATCAAGGAAACCCAGCGCACAATCATGAACGTGGCTGCCCAGGCTTCGGAAATTTCCAGCCGGGTTGCTGCCGCTTCCGAGCAGCTTTCCGCCCAGGTGGAACAGGTTTCTCGCGGTGCTGAAATGCAGCGCTCCCGCGTGGAGTCCACGGCTTCGGCCATGACAGAAATGAACGCCACGGTTCTGGAAGTCGCCCGTAACGCGGGTCAGGCTTCCGAGCAGAGCGAGATGACCAAGTCCAAGGCCAACGCCGGTTCGGAAATTGTGAACAAGGTTGTGCACGCTACCGGCACAGTTAACGAAGTTGCCAGCCAGATGCACGTCAACATGCAAGAGCTCGGCAAGCTGGCTGAAGGTATCGGCGGCGTAATGAACGTTATTTCCGACGTTGCGGACCAGACAAACCTTCTCGCCCTGAACGCGGCTATTGAAGCGGCCCGGGCCGGTGAAGCGGGACGCGGCTTTGCCGTGGTTGCCGACGAAGTGCGCAAACTGGCTGAAAGAACGATGGAAGCGACAACCCAGGTGGGCAGCAACATCACGGCTATCCAGCAGTCCGCACGGGTCAACATTGAAGCCATGGGCAACGCATCCAAGGCGGTAGGCGACGCAACCGACCTGGCCAATGCTTCCGGCGAGGCCCTGGCGGAAATTCTGGATCTCGCGTCCAACAACTCCAACATTGTGGCTTCCATTGCCACGGCGGCAGAGGAACAAAGCGCGACTTCGGAAGAAATCAGCAACGCAATCAACGAAATCAACCGCATCGTGGGCGAAACCTCCGAAGGCATGATTCAGGCTTCCTCGGCTGTGCAGGACCTGTCGCAAATGGCTCAGGAGCTCAACCACGTCATGGAACAACTCAAGTAGTAAAAGCCGATCTTGGTGCTTGCTCACCCCGTAATGAAAAGACCTTTTACCCCGTTCTCGGGGTAAAAGGTCTTTTCATTACGGGTATCGTACTGGAGCCGGAGCGCTTTGCTTTTGCAACAATATATCTGCGAGAGCACAGTCAACGGCAATGCCCTTTATGCCTCCGCAGCCTTCGCATACACCCAATCGGGTTTCCAAAGGGGGTCACCCCCTTTGGCCGCCGGAGGCAATCACAAACGCAATCCAATCCCAACCAAAATCAAAACTGTCCCTTTCTGCTCTTTCTCTACCGTACTATCCCTGCGGCTTTTTTCAGGGCGATAATCCGGTCATAGGAGGCCTTGATCCGCTCTTTGGTCAATGCGCCCTCGCGGACCAGTTCCAGGAGCAGGGCGTGAGCTTTACGGGCCTGCTGCGGATCGTGGCGCAGGTTGTTGCCGAGCAGCAGGATGTCCGCGCCTGCCGTTACGCACATACGCAGGGCCTCTTTTGTGCTGTAGTAGCCTTCAATGGCCTGCATCTGCAAATCGTCGGACACGACAACACCTTTCCAGCCGAGTTTTTTGCGCAGCAGGGACGTGATTATTGCGGGAGAGAGGGAGCTTGGCAAACCCCGGCCCATGCCCTTGTGTATGATATGGGCGGGCATGACCATGGCGGGCGGGCTTTGCGGCAATATTGTTCTGTAGGGCGCGAGTTCATACTGTTTGAAGCTCTTTGTAATGTCGGTCAGGCCGAGGTGGGTGTCGTTTGCAGCACTACCGTGGCCGGGGAAATGCTTGTAACAGGGAATAACCCCGGTGGCGTATAGCCCCTGGGCAAAGGCCAGACCGTGCGCCGCGACTTTTTGCGGATCAGGTGAAAACGAGCGTTCCACAGCCCCGATGGCCGGGCTTTGCGGGTTCACGTCTACATCCAGCGAGGGGGCAAAATCCAGGTTGATACCGAGAGAACGCAAACCCCGACCGAGACCTTCGGCAAATGCCCTGGTCTGCGCAACCGTTCCCTTGCCCATTTCCTTGGCAGACGGAGTGTCGAAAAAGCCGTGTTCCTGCCGAAGGCGCTGCACTCTGCCACCTTCCTGGTCAATGCTGACAAAAAGAGGAATGGACGCATCTTTTTGCAGCAAGGCGGAAAGCGCCTTGACCTGGGCCGCGCTTTTTACATTGCGGCCCGCGGTTTTGCTGAGAACATCCCGGTCAAAATAGATTACGCCGCCAACCCGGCCCGCCTTGATATCCTCCAGCAGAAAAGTGATATCCTGCGAAAGCGGTTTTTCACCGGTACCGCGAAAACCGGCCAGAATCATTTGTCCGACCATGACTTCAAGGCCCGGCTCCGCGGAAGGAGCCACGGCAGGGGCCGAAGGCTGTTTACCGGCAAGGGGTGCCGGGGCCTTTTTAACGGAGGTACAGGAAACACAAAGCAGCAACACACACACAGCTGACAAAAGACGCATTACAAAACCCCTATTGCGTAATATATTCTCTGGTTACATATTCCACGATGGCGTGATGCCCAATGAAAAACTCAAGGAAGTCTTGCTGTTTTCAATTCACCGGTTACGGAATCGCCCTGCTTGCGAACAAGCACATAGCCCCCGCCCTGTAAATCGCCGGGGTTGATCACATGGGTGTTGCCTATGTGATCTTCGCCGACAGATTCATGAATATGCCCGCACAGGCAAAGGGCCGGTTGGTGCTTTTCAATAAACTCGCGCACGGCAACGCTGCCCGCGCTAGCGCCGGAAGAAAGCTTGTCGCAAGCGCTGTCTCTGGGGGGCGTGTGGGAAACCAGAACCAGATACGGGGCTTGCCCGCCGTTGGCTCTGACCGCTTCGGCATGGGCTTCCTCCAGCCAGGCGGCAAGCTGTTTTTCACTGAATTCACTCGGGGTATTAAAGGGGGTCGGGGTAGAGCCGCCCACGCCTATTGCGTACACGCCGGGAAAAAGTCGACCAGAGCGCACATGCAGGTTCCAGCCCCTGTCTTCCAGCCAGCCGGTTATCTGACTGCGGTCCATGTTGCCTATCTGGGCGTACAGGGTCGGGTTCAGCGCGATGATTGGTTCCAGAACTTTCGCGGCCTGGCTTATGCCCCCGGCAAAGGTGATGTCGCCGGTAACAAGCACCCCCTGCGCCCCGGCAATTTCCGGAATATTGGTCAAATTGTCCAGGTTTTCATGAATATCCCCAAAGGCGACCCAATACGGTTCCATCACACTCCCCTTATGGCAAACAGGTAAAAATGTCGGGCAGATGGTACCAAGGCCGGGGTAAAAACACAATAACGCCACTTTTCACTTGCCAGTCATAACAGTGGCGCTATACCTTTGGTCCATGCAAGAAACACCAGGAGACAAGGCGGCCTTGCGCAGCGCCATGCGACAAAAAAGACTGGGCCAGCAAGCGGCGAAAAGCCTGCTGCTCTCCGGGATGGCGGCAGAGCATATTTTCGGCATGGCAGAGTGGTGCAAAGCACAAAGTGTAGCCCTGTATATCGCCACTCGGGGTGAAACCGACACTGCCGTCCTGCTGGACAGGGCCTGGGCCGAGGGTAAAACCGTGCTTCTCCCCCTGTGCCTTGCCGACGCCCCCGGCCTTATGCGCCTCGTTCCCTGCGCAGGCCGGCATGAACTTGTGCCCGGTGCCTACAATATTCCCGAGCCGCGCCCCGCCGCCCTGCCCCAAAGCCAGGCTCCGGTGGACTTCATTCTTGTGCCCGGTCTGGCTTTTGACAAACGCGGTATACGCCTCGGGCAGGGCGGCGGCTATTACGACCGGCTTTTCTCCCGGCCGGAATACTCGTCCAGCTTCCGGCTGGGCTTTGCCTATTCCTGGCAAATTGTTGACTTTCTGCCATCGCAGCCCTGGGATGTTCCGGTACACGCCCTGTGCAGCGAGGAGGGTATTCAATGGACAGCGTAAGCGCCTCAGCATCATTTTCCGGGCAAGCCACGCCCGGCCATGCGCCAGCAGGCCAGACCACGGTCGCGCACATGCCTGACGCCCCCCACGCGGACGGAGCCTTCATTTCCTTTGCCTTTCCCGGGGTTTCAGGCGTGCGCTGTGTTTTTACCACGGCAACGCGCGGAACCTATGGCATGGGCTATGGCGACGCAGGCAATAGCCCGGAAAACACCGGCCTTGCCGCTGCAAACCGGCAGGCGCTTCTGGCATCGTGCGGGCTTTCGCGCTGGGTTGAATTACGCCAGGTACACAAGGACCATATTGTGTTCAACCCCGAGCCGACGGGTGTAAACGAAAATTCCCGCCTGGAAGGGGACGGCGCGTCCACCAAAGACAGGGGCCTGGCCCTGGCCATCAAGACAGCGGATTGCCAGCCCATTCTCCTGACCGACAAGGCGGGGTCGGCAGTTGCGGCGCTGCATGCCGGCTGGCGCGGCAATGCCATGAACTTTCCCGGAACCGGCGTTGCCCGCTTTTGCGAAGAATACGGCATTGCCCCCAAAGACGTTCTGGCGGTGCGCGGCCCAAGCCTTGGTCCGGCGGCGGCGGAGTTTGTCAATTTTGTCCGTGAATGGCCGGAGGAATTTACCCCCTGGTTCTGCCCGCCGAACAGGACAATGGACTTGTGGGGCCTGTGCAGAGCGCAGCTTGTGGCTGCGGGCCTTGAGCCGGGGAATGTGTTTTCGCTGGATCTATGCACCTTTTCCCTGCCGGGCCTGTTCTTTTCCCACCGTCGCGGGGATGCGGGGCGTCAGGTTTCTTTGATCTGGAAGGAGTAGCCATGCGCACGGTCAGAGCGTACCACGGCGCGGTTGTCGCGCCCCACTCCCTTGCGGCAGAAGCCGGACTGGATATATTGAAAAAGGGCGGCACAGCAGTGCAGGCGGCTGTAGCCACCGCAGCTACCCTGTGTGTGGTGTATCCACACATGACAGGACTTGGCGGCGATGCCTTCTGGCAGATTATGCCTGGCCCGCTTGGCCAGACCGGTGCAAATTCGCCGGACTCGCCCCGGCTCGAACCGGTGTTTATTGACGCCTGCGGGCGCTCCGCTGCGCTTGGCACCCTTGACTGGTACCAGAACAAAGGGTCTGGCGGCAAAGTGCCCAAGCGTGGCGGGGCCTGCGCCCTGACCATGGCCGGGGCTGTTTCCGGCTGGGAAGCCGCGCTTTCGCTGCACCTTCCCTGCGGCGACAACGCAGCAACGCTCACCCTTGCGGATGTGTTTGCAAACGCCATCGGTTATGCGCAAGAGGGCTTCCCCGTATCAAACCTGCTGTCTAAAACCGTGCAGGCCGTGCGGCAGGAACTGGCAGACATTCCCGGCTTTGCCGAGACTTTTTTGTGTCACGGCACAATAGCGGGCCAGGCCCCAGACAAAGGCGCGCGCTTATACCTGCCCAACCTGGGCAACACCCTGCACCGCCTGGCGGAAGAAGGTCTGCACGCCTTTTACTCCGGCAGTCTGGCCAAAGAAACCGCCGCCGCCCTGGAAAAAGCCGGTTCTCCCCTGCGCGAGGAAGACTTTTTTGCGCACAAGGCCGAGATGTTGCGGCCGCTTTCGCTGCGCCTTGCAAAGGGCACTCTCTATAACAGCGCCCCGCCTACCCAGGGAGTGAGTTCGCTGATGATTCTCGGCATCATGGAGCGTTACGCCGCAAAGCATGGCCTTGCCCGAAGCGAAGATGCCCTGATTCACGCGGCAGTGGAGGCGACAAAACAGGCCTTTTTACTGCGCGACAAATATCTTGGCGACCCGGAACACATGGGCCTGAACGCGCAGGAGCTGCTTGACGGCGCGCTGCTTGACAGGCTTGCCGCCGCCATTTCGCCGGATCGGGCCATGCCCTGGCCGCCCCCGCTCATGCCGCCCGGCGGCGATACGGTCTGGTTTGGCGCGGCAGACGTGTGGGGCAACATGGTCAGCTGTATCCAGAGTGTGTATCACGAGTTCGGCACCGGCCTTGTCTTGCCGCAAAGCGGCCTTACCTGGCATAACCGGGGACTGGGCTTTTGCTATACGCCGGGGCACCCCAACGGCCTCGGCCCCGGCAAAAAACCCTTTCACACCCTGAACCCGGCTTTTGCAGTAATGGATGACGGACGAAGAATTGCTTATGGCACAATGGGCGGTGAAGGCCAGCCCCAAACCCAGGCCGCTATTTTCACCCGCTACGCCCTGCTGGGCAAAAGCCCGGCCAAGGCCGTAGCCGCGCCGCGCTGGCTGCTGGGCCGTGCCTGGGGCGACCAGAGTGACACGCTCAAGCTGGAGGCTTCCTACGCTCCCGAGGTGTTTTCCCGTCTGGCAGATCTCGGGCATGACCTTGAGCGCGTTCCGGCTTTCAGTTCCATGATGGGGCATGCGGGCATGATAGTCAGACACCCGGATGCCCTGCTCGAAGCAGGGGCGGATCCGAGAAGTGACGGCGCCGCCTGCGCCTGGTAGGGAAAGGTCCGATTTTTTCCACCTGGACTGCGCTGCTTCGCCCTTTGCAAAAGCGGGCAGGACCAAAGAGTCCGGCCATCTTCCGCAAAGGACTCGCGCCTTGCCGGATACGCCTTGCCGGATACGCCTTGCCAGATGCGAAAAAACTACGAAAAACCCGGACCGTTCCCCGGCGCTTCCTTACAATAATTTTTGAATGACCCACTATATCAGGAGTTCCCATGTCTCGTTCTTTTTGGCGACTGGCAGTCCGTTCGGACTTTTCCTCGGCCCACGCGCTTCGGCATTATCAGGGCAAATGCGAAAGCCCGCACGGTCATAATTTTCAGGTGGAAGTGATGGTGGAAGGCGACACCCTGACTCCGGATACGGAACTGCTGCTGGATTTTTCCGATATCAAGCGGGACTTGAAAAGCGTGCTGGACACGCTGGACCACAAAGACCTGAACACCACCCCGCCCTTTGACAAAATCAACCCTTCCTCGGAAAATCTGGCCCGCCACATCTACCGGGAACTGGCCCCCCTGACCGCCCGGCATGGGGTGCACCTGTACAGCGTAACAGTGAGCGAAAAGGCGGCGCAAAGCGCCACCTATTATGAAATGGCATAGGTACTGTTCCCTCCGGCGTTAGGGAACCGCTGATTACATAACAATGCATAGCAAAACAGAACAACGCGCATTGCCATAGAAACAGTTCTCCCACAACACGCAGGAAACGATGAAGCGTTTCGCAACGGGGAACACCCCCGTCACGAAACGCTTCTCTGTTGCCAAAAACTCTCTGAAGTAAACAGGAAATACTGAGTATTTCCTTAAAACGTCAATACCGACCCTTCCCCCAACACTTCCGGAATATCCGCAGCAGGGGTAACGGTGATACCGTCCGGCAGCATGGATTCCTCAATGCCGCGTTGTTCCATGTCTTCTTTTACGGCGTGAATTTCCCCTTCTTCACCCAGGAAGCGGGCAAAAAGGTTTTTCACATAGCCGCTTTTGCCGAGCACGCTGTAAATGCCGTCGCCCAACAGGATGATTTTCACGTCCATACCGGCGCTGGAAAACATGGCCCAGGCCGAGCGGATACCCAATGTGGCTTCTTCCTTCCCAAGGGGCTTGCGAATCAGAACAGTACAGGAACTAATCATGGTACACCGCCTTATTGTCCTATGGTAAACGCCACATCGGAAAGCATGAGCATTTTGGTGAAAGAGTCACCAACATCACCCCAGGCAACGCCCTCGGCATAGTCCAGCCCTTCGGTTCCCCGGCTGTACTCCGTGGTGTGGCAGGTGACAAGCTTCGCGCCTTTGGCGGCAAGGTCGCCTATGGCAGCTTCCAGCACAAAAGAATCCATATGAGCGCGCAATTCGTCGGAAATGGGCGAGCGCCCTTCCTTGTAGGGAACATTGGCGTTGGCCAGGTTACAGCCGTTGCCGTATAAAAAGATATTGACCTTGTTGCCCCTGTCCAGAAGGGCTTTGGCCAACTTGACCGCAAAGACCGCGTCTTCGCTTTCCGTGCTGCCCGAAAGAAGCGCAAAGGTAACTGTTTTTGCCATTGTACGCCTCCTACAGCATTATCACGGTTTCGAAATCTTCCAGCAGCCCGGCCATTTCGTCGTAATCCACGACTTCCACGTCATCGCCCGGGTCAAGCTGCCTTGCCTCAACAGCATCTTTTGCCGCATAAAAACTGTCCACATCCATGTCGGCAAAACGCTGCAACCCGGCTTCGCTGGAAAAAAAGACGCCGTCCGTCACAAAAAGGACGACTTTTTCGTCATCATCCGCGCTGAGCATAGCGAACTGCCGGACAGACTCACTGCTTGGCTTGTTGAGAATATAGAGCATGGTTTTCCTTCCTGTCCGTGAGAATGTGGTCGGTTTTAATCAATAAGCTCAATATCATAATCCATCTCTGTGCCCTCTTCCATGGTGTAGGTCACAAGAGAGCCGCGCATGAGCCCCCGACGAATGGGGTCAAACGCTTCCTGGGTAATGCCGTCGGCCTTTACTTCCACCTTGAGGGTATAAGGACCGAACTTGGTGCGCATGGCAGAGTCCTTTTCCTTTTCCACTTCGATGCTGGCCTTGAGCGAAACGGGCGTTCCCCCGGCGCGGATAATGTCGTTCCACAAAGAGTTGGTGAAGCAGGCCAGCGCACCGGCGGCAAGAAGGCGGCCGCCCATATGTTCGTCAGCCTTCTCCTCCGGGGTAAGCTTGTCAGAGCGGTAGTCAATCACGGGGTAGGCCACAGAGCCGGTTTTCAGTTCCCAGTGGGAACCGGAATCACGGGTCAATTCCAGATCAAAAGCGTGAGCCATGTGGGGTTTCTCCTTGTCAAAGGCGGTTGGGAAGGCACTGAAAAAAACTCGCCATGTTTCCTTGAAAAAGGGCGTTCGTGCATTTATGCACTAACGTACTCCCGAGTCCATTTAGCATATTCCATACCACATCCTTTTTTATCCCTCTGATGCACACTCCAAAGTCACGTATGATGTATGGGAAACGGGTAATCAGAGTTTTTTACTCCACCTGCCTGCGCACATTATTCGCATTGACAGAAGACGAAAAGCCTTGCCAATATAGCGACAAATTTGTCGCACATTTCAGAAAGGCGGGTTCCCCCATGTCGCAAGTTCTGTCCATCGAAGAAGTCCGCAGCAAGCTTTTCAACGCCGAAAGCACGCTCACCCGCCTGCTCAACCGCCTCCCGGGAATGGCCTACCGCTGCCGGGTGACGGACGATTTTCAATACAGCCTTGAATTCGCCAGCCGGGGCTGTCAGGCGATGATCGGCATTCCCCCCGAAGAATATAACTCCAACCATATTGAACAGATGATGCCCGACGCAGACAGGCTCCGGGCGCGCAACGCCATGAAAAACGCCATCCTTGCAGGCAAGGCCTACAAAATTTACTATCGAATAACCATGCCCGAGACAGGGCAAGAAAAATGGATATGGGATCAGGGAGAGGGCCTGTACGACGACAGCGGAAACTGTCTTTTTGTCGAAGGCATCATGATGGACGTTACCGAGCAGAAGAGCAAAGAACTGTCGCTCAAGGCAGAAAACAGGAAGCTTCGCCTGTCCATCAAGGATTCATACGGCCTTGGCAAAATCATCGGCAAAAGCGCTGCCATGCAACGCTGTTACCGCCTGCTGCTCAGGGCCGCGCAAAGCGACACGAATATCGCGCTTTACGGGGAAACCGGCGTGGGCAAGGAACTGGCAGCCCGGACCATGCATGACCTTTCCAACGTAAAAGGCCGCTTTGTGCCGGTAAACTGCGCGGCAATTCCCGATCAATTGCTGGAAAGCGAATTCTTCGGCTACATGAAAGGGGCTTTTTCCGGCGCGACCACCAATCACAACGGCTATCTGGCAGCTGCCAACGGCGGTACGCTCTTTTTGGATGAAGTGGGCGAACTGCCCCTCAGGCTTCAAGGCAAGCTGCTTCGCGCGCTCGAAAGCCGCACCTATACCCCTGTCGGCTCTTCGGAAGTGCGCCAGTCCGACTTCCGCCTGGTCTGCGCGACAAACCGCAGTCTGGAGGAAATGGTTCGCCGGGGCGAAATGCGCTCGGACTTTTATTACCGCATCCATGTGCTGCCCATCCATTTGCCCGCCCTGCGCGAACGCATGGGAGATATCCCCCTTTTGGTGGACGCTTATGCCAGAGCCAGAGGAGTAACAGCCCAGCTTCCGGCCCCGGTCTTGATGGCAATGGAGCAGTATACCTGGCCCGGCAACGTGCGCGAGCTGCAAAACGCGCTGGACAGGTATTGGGCCTTTGGCGAAATGGGCCTGCACACCAACCTGCTGCACGATATCCACAT
>JAJDIC010000031.1 GCA_030266525.1 Desulfovibrio sp. OttesenSCG-928-G15
GTGAGGCAATGCCCATAAGGATTTTGCTGCCGGGTTCGCCCCTGATCATGCGCTCCACAACAAGTATGGGCAGGCTGGAGGTTGGAGTTTTATTCACGGCGTACAGGATGTCTCCGGCCAGGATTCCGGCAACATCCGCCGGGCCGCCGGTATAGGGCAGGCAATGCAAAACGCCGCCCGGTCCCTGCAAAATGTCCATGCCCACGCCCGCGTATTGCGCGGGAGCGTCAAAAAGTGAGGCATACTGCTCGGCTGTGATGTACGAGGAATACTGGTCAATGGCGGCCAGGTAGCCCCGCACCGCATTGGCGGCCGCAACGGCCGGAGCCGGCGGAAAAAGGGCGTTTTCCTGCGTTGCTATGGCTGCCTCGCGCAACTTGGCAAAGGGGTCATCATTTTCCGCCTTGACCGCCGGGGGGCAAAGCAGAAGCAACGCCGACAAAAGGGCGGGCAGCCACCATTTCGCGGCCCGCAGTGCAGCGGGCCGCGAAACAGCGGCTTTGCCATGCCCCGGAGTATCCCTTTTCTTATCCATTGTTCCAGTGCGGGGGCTACAGCATGCTGAGCGAGTTGAATTCATTGGTCAGGCGATCAACGTCCTTTTGCAGTTTGGCCGCCTCCGCTTCTTTTTGCGCCGTGCTCATGGAAGAGCCGCTGACCGCATTGGCCCGCTTTTGCAAGGAGGCCTGGCGTGAACGCAACTGGTTGAGCTTGTTTTGCTGGGCCTTGTTGGCGGCCTTGTAAGAGTTGATCTCTTTGTTCAATCCGCTGATTTTCTTGTTTAAGGCCGCATGCTTGGCTTTTTGATCGGCCACGCTTTTGCTCAAGGACTCGTTTTCGGCCTGATGTTCCTGCTGCTCGTCCTTGAGTTGGCCAAGGCGCGATTTGCGTTCTTCCTGGCGCTTTTCATAGGCCTTGGGGCTGTAGCTGAACAGCCCGCCTTCCCTGGGGTCTGTTGTCGTCTGGCAGGCCGTGACAAGCATGAGCGTGGCCAGAGCGGTTATGACTGTAGACAATTTTTTCATGCGTATCCTCTCTGCTGGGCCGCTTGCGCAGCCGTTTCTTGTCAGGGGTAATTCTGAAAAACTTACACCGACAGGCGGCTGGACATGGCCGTCAGTTTGCGGTTGTTATCTTCAAGCTGCTGCTTTTGTTTTTTCAGCGAGTTGATCTGGGCTTCCAGCTTGGCGGCCTGCGCTTTTTTGCCGCTGCTCCTGGCATCGGCCAGGGCCTTGCCCTGCTCCTGAATTTCCGTGTTGGCGGCAGAGGCCATTTGCTGGCTGTTTTTGAGGCGCTGGTCGATTTTTTTCTTTTCAGCTGACAGTTGTGCCTTGGTACTCTTTTTGGAAGCATAGCTTTTTTGCAGGGCGGCGGTCTGTTTTTCCAGGGTTTTGAGTTCCGCGCTCAGTTCACGGTTATGTTCCTTCAGGATCTCGTTGCTTTTTTGCGCTTCACTTATACAGGCGTCGAGCCAGTCTTCTTCTGATGCGTATTCGGCCTTTTTGTTGGCAATGTGCGTGCCCACGCCAAAGCCGACCGCCGCGCCAACGCCCGTTCCGATGCCCGCGCCGATAAGAGCGCCCTTTTTGCCGCCCACAAGTGCGCCAATGCCTGCGCCAATGGCCGCGCCCAGGCCGCCGCCAACCAGCGTGCCTTCCGTTTTTGTGCGGGTTTTGTCATCCTTGATGTTGGCACAGCCCCAAAGGGAAGATGTGCCCAAGGCCACAATGAGAAAAAGAATTGTCAGTTTTTTCATGAGCTCCTCCAGAGGTATATGCCGCGACAGGCGGCAATGTGCCGTTAATTCGCTGCTTTTTGTTGCCTGTGGGTAACGAACTCTTCGGGGATGGCCTTGAAATCTTCCCGCCAGGCCGCTGTATTGCCGCGTTTGTCTTTGCGAAATTGCGCGCTGTGTTTTTGTACAACGCCGAGCGCCCACTTCTGCCCGGGTATGTTCATTTCTTCCAGCCTTGCAGCGTGTTTTTCCACTTCATTTTTTTCCACTTCCTCACTGACAGACAGCAATGATTCCAGCGCGGTATTATACACGTCCAGTGCTTCTGTAATGTTTTGCAGCACTTCGGTTTTGCGCTGTTCCACACGCGCCTTTCCCTGGGGGTTATCCGCCATTTTGGCGAGCATATCATCCATGATGCCAAGTTTGTAGCTCTCACGGGCAGTGGTGAAGCCCACATGGGCGGCAATGCGGATCAGGCTGTGGGCAATTTCCCCGTCAGCCTGCTTGCGTATTTCGCCCGCCCTGTTCATGCCGGCTTCAAGGCTGCCGAGGTCTTGCAGCACGGAACCGGGCAGCCCCGCCTTGCTGACGCTTTCCCGTACGCGTAGGAGCGAAGCCCGGGCGTCATCCACCGAGACTCCCGCACGTTCTTCCGTGGGCGCGGTGGAAAGTTGGGCGGGCAAGCCCTTGCCCGGAGATTCGATATATTCGTCCCAACCTTCCTGATAGGCGTTGATAATGTTCTTGTCGCTGAGTACCGTTGCGCCAAAGGCCAGGCGAAACCCTGTGGTCGCGCTGGAAGACGCCCTGGTGCCTTTTTTGGGATCGTGAATGTAATACGGTTGTTCCACTCTGAGTGAGGCCCGAATACGGTTTTCATCCGAACTGTAATTGCCCCCCCGGGTGGTAACGCCGCCTGTATTGCCCTGATAATATTCAAGTTGATAGGCCGTGAGCACCATTTCACTGACATTGCCGAGCATGTCGTGCACTCCGAGCGGGTTGCCTTTGAGCTTGCCCGCTTCCTGCAATTTGCCGTGCGAGGAGGAAGGACCGAAAAACCATTCGTACGCTGCGAGATTATCTTCATAGGGGTATTCGTCGTTAAACTGCTCTGTGCGCGATTTCAGCCCGCCGCGTGCGGCAAATTCCCATTCCCCTTCGGTGGGCAGACGCACAAAACCGGAGGCGCTGCCCCGTTTTGGAAGGCTTTCGGCCGCATTGGCGTAGAGCCATAGGTTCAATTTATTCACAAAGGCCATGGCGTCAAAAAAAGAAACATTCGTCACCGGGTAATTACTTTGCAGTTTGGCCTGGGCGGCGCCTTGCGGCAGGCCCATGACAGCGTAGTATTGTGCTTCTGTTACTTCATATTTGCCGATGTAATAAAACCAGGTGTCCATTGTATCGGAAAGTTTTCTGGAAAAGGGACCGGCAACGGTGATGGCGGTGGGGAAGCTTTTAAAGCCGTCTTCCTGGTTGCCCATGAGAAAGCGTTTTTGCACATACACGGATTTTCCGTCACCCACGTCCACCGCACGAAATGCGAAGCAGGTGTCGCCCGGACCGGGGAGGACAAGATCATCCGCTTCCGGCTGCGGCGGGCAGTTTGCCGCGAGTGCGGCGGCAGGAACGGTCAACAGAAGGAGCAGCAGTGCGGTAAGGAAAAACGTTTTTTTCACGGCATTCTCCAGGAGTAACAAGCTTTTTTGTCATTCACTGCGTAGCGCGTCAGCCGGGTCAACCTTACCCGCGCGAAGCGCGGCCACGCCTCCGGCCAGCAGGGCCACCACCAAAGTAAGGCTAAGCGCGGCTAAGGGATGCCACCAGGCAAGCGTACACAGGCTTTCACCCGTTTGCAGGTGTGCGCCGAACAGGGTGTTGATAACGAAACTCATGCATCCATAGAGGGCAAAGGCCACGGTAAAACCGCTTACCGCAAAAAAAGCGGCCGTATACAGCGGAAAGCGGATAAAGCCCGCGCCGGAGAGCCCCAGAAGGCGCAACACGGCAAGGTCGCGCCGTTTGCGCTCGATGCCCGCGTAAATATTGGAAACAAGACAGGCCGCCCCGCCCACCAGTGAGCCGGCGGCAATGAGCCAGAAAATGAGGCTCAGGTATTTGTCCAGGCGCAGCACATCGTCAATGCGCCCGGCCTCGGTATGCACCTGTATACCTTCTTCTTCGAGCGCACTTTTCAGGGGGGCCACCATTTCCAGGGTGCGGGCGTACAGCCTGAACCCGGCAAAGCCGCGTTTATCCACCAGAAACTCGCTGCTGGTCTGGTCAAACGTGAGGGGCCTTGTGCGCAGCAAACCGGCTGTGCCGAGCAGGCGTAGCGGTACCTTGACCGTGCCTTCTTGCACCTTGGGGTGTGGCACAAGGCGTACCGGAAACGTAAGTGTATGCTCGGCGTGCGTGATACGGGCCATGGACGCTTCCATACTGTTGACGCTTGCGGGCACCAGAAGCGTGAGCCACTCGGTGGCGGGAATATCTTGGCGTTTGAAATCATCCAGCCAGGGCTCTTTTTCCGGCAGGTCCAGTCCTGTTACTGAGGCAAAGGGCGTAGCCGGAAGCAAGGTAAAAGAACGTTCCGCCCCGCCGTTTTCTCCCGCAAGGGTAATCGTGGCCTTGTCGACAAAGGGGTAGAGCACGGCTTTGCGTCCGGCCAGGGTGTGCTGCACGGCGGCAATATTTTGAGCCGTGGCAGGCGAGCCAGCGGTGGACAGGCGGTAGCAGGCGGCAGTGTCGGCAAGGGTTTGTGCCTCAACAGCGCAAAGCGCGCGTGCTTCAGCCGGAGTGATTTTTATCCGGCGGCTGAAGCCGGTATTGCTGATCAGGCGAAATTCCGTTTCCGGACCAAGGCTTTCCGGCATAAACACCAGCAAATCGGTAAAAACCGGGTAGGCGCGCGGCAAAACACCGGGCCAGCCATAGGCCGGAACCCCCTGGCCGTCCTTGAAGTGCTCAATCGCCTCAACCATGGACAAGGGGAGAAAAACCGCCTTGGTAACGCTTGCGCTAAGCGGTAACACATCGGTTACAAGAACGTCCACGCTGCCGGTTTCAAAACCGCCCCCTTTGATTCTGCGCACCGTGAGCGTGAGGCGGTCGCCGGAGGCAGCCTTGAGTTCTTCCGCCGCTGCCGCCGAGAGGAGAGCCTGCCCAGGCTCCGGCACGTCCGCGCCGTTGCCGAGTACCAACGGATCGCCGGGGGCAGTGGGCACAGCATCCACTGACAGGGCTTTGTCTTTGGGCCGCCCCAGTTCCACCGCAGTGGCCAGTTGGCGGGTGGTGGGAATGATAAAGGCCACATCATTCCTGCCGCGCATGGAATCGAACCAGTTTTGGGAAAAAGAATGGGAACTGACCGGGCGGATTTCCCGGTTGCGGGGGTCATTAATGAGTCTGGTGCGCAGGGTTTCCACGGTACCGTACTTCAGTCCGAACAAAATGAGCAGCGGCCCGAGCACGGCGGCCACGGCCATGATCATGCACAGCGTGAGCAGCCATTCGTGTTTGAGGTCTGCAAGGCACAGAGAGAGCACAAGCCCTTTGCGAGATGGGGTGGGGGCGTCAGTCATCCGTGGCCTCTGTCAGTGTTGAAACAATGTGTCCGGGGGAGGGTCTGTCCAGGGTGAAGGTTACGGTTTTGTCAGCACAGCCGCGAATAAGCTCCCGATCATGTGTGACCATGACCAGCGCTACGTTTTGTTGGGCGGCAATGCGGCGAAACGCGTCCCGAATTTCTATGGCGGTCAGTTTGTCTACGGCTGCCGTGGGCTCATCAGCCAGAACCAGCCCCGGCCCGTGGGAAAGGGCCCGGGCGATAGCTACACGCTGGCGCTGCCCGCCGGACAGGAAGGCGGGTTTTTTTTCCATTTGTTCCGCAATGCCGAGGATGGCCGCCAATTCGTCCGCGCGGGCGGATGAGGCCTTTTCCGGGTATCCGTTCAGGCGGCAGGGCAGCATGATGTTTTCTTGTACGCTCAAGTACGGCAACAGTCCGCCCGATTGCAGCACATAGCCGATTTCCCGGCGGCGCAGCATAGCCAACCGTCTTTCCGTAAGCCTGGGCAGGGGCACGGCCGTTCTGGTCTTAAGCCTGGGCACCAGCGTGAAGCGTTCTGCCGCGTCCGGGCGCAGCACCAGGCCGAGCATGTCCAGCAGGGTGGATTTGCCGCAGCCGCTCTGGCCGACAATAGCCAGAAATTCACCCGCATACACGTCCAGGGCGGGAATGCGCAGGTCAAAGCGCATTCCGCCCTTTTCGCGCGATTTGCTGAGTTTTCGCAAGCTCAGGATGGGTAAGGAAGCTGCCTCACCCAGCATGCCCTCCATCACGGAAGCAGTTCCAGCGGAATGGGGTACACGCTTTCGTCCGCGTCTGCGCCCTGGTTGAGCTCTATCCAGCCCTGCGGGTTGTCATGCAGGCCCTTATAGGCGGCGATTCTGGCGTCCATATCGTTCACAAAGTTGTCTTGCTCATCCGGTGACCAGCTGTTCCACAACTCATTGCTCAAGGTCATTATGCGGCTGCTGTAGGGCAGCCCCTTGAGAAAGTCGGGAACAAGGCCGCTTTGGGCCAGGGATTTGGCGTTCTTGATCCGGTCCGGGTCACGCGCGGCCGAGGCCGAGGCCGATTGCAGGGCGGTGAAGAAATCATCACCTGTAATCTGGCCCGTTCGTCCGGCCTTGATCATGTCGGACAGGAGCGTTGCCAGGCTGTCCAACTGACGCTTGCTGACCAGAAGGCGTACCTCAAGCGAGGCTCGGGAAGGGTCGGCCAGATCCTTGTCCGTTACCCAGGCCACGATGTCGCGCGGGGGCTTGGCGTCTGTCTGGCTGCCAATCCACTGTACAACAGCTGCCTTGAGGGATTGCTCAAGCCCGGCATCACTTTGGGCTGTGGCAGCATCCGCGGGGGCTGAAGCGGTGGCCGGGGCCGGGGCCGGGGCGGTGGCCGGGGCTGGGGCCGGAGCCGCTGCGGGTTCTGCGGCGGGGGGCGTTGATGCCGCACCCTGATTCGGCTGGGCTGCATCGTCATCATCTTCCAGCAGTGCGGCCAGTTCACCGGAAAGAACAGGAGCGGCTGCGGTTTCAGACGAAACCGCTTCAGTCAGTTTGCCGCTTTGCGCCGTTTGTACCCAGGCGGCAATGTCGGCCAGCATTTTTTGGGTGGAGCGGGCAAAGGCGGGCATTTCGCTGCCCGGAACGGAAAAATATGCTGCTGTTTGCGTGCCGGGGTTCCGGGCCAGGGTGCTGAACTGCCTTTCCTGCACTTTTTGGTGCTTCTTCGCGCCGCTAGGGCGTATTTGCAGGCTGAGCATGGTCACTTTGTTCTCGCTCAGCAGTGTGCGCAGGCCTTCTTCATCATGGCCGGAAATATTCCACTTGTGCGTTTTTTCATGGCTGGGGGCATCACCTACAAGAATAACTATGCGCACGGCACCGGGCGTCCAGGCCGTTTTGGTCACTGCGTCGGCCACACCGGAAAACACATCTTCGGGGTAATCCACGGAATCCACCGTGGTTTCTTTTACCTCGGCAATTGTTTTGCTAAAACTATCAATGTTTTGGAGTTCAGGGGTGAAATTTTTGGTCAGGTATTCAATATCCGGGATGTCCTTAACCGGGTCGCGGTAAGCCCAGATGCCGAAACGAAGGTTTTTGGAAACGTTTTCGTCAGCGGCAAGCATTCTTGAGCCTTTTTCCACCAGTTCGCGAGTGCTGGTGATGAAAGGCTGCATGCTGCGGGTTGTATCCACAACCCAAACAACATCAAATTTCAGTGACTTGGCTACATCATCAGACGAAGCTGCCTGGGCTGAAGACACGGCGGCGGCCTGGGCGTATTCCTTGTTTTCCCGGATATCGGTTTTTTCACGCGCATCCGCGCCGCTGCCAACGGCGGCAATTTCCAGAAGGCGGCCTTCGCGCCCGTCAACGGCGATTTGTTCAAAATTCAGGATGGGCAGCATGTAGAAATGCTTTAAAAAATCGACGGCCCGCTTCGGCTCAACCGACACAACGGGAAAGCCTTGCGGGATCCCCCCGGAATCAATTGTTGCGTACAGCTTGTCCGCTTCTGCCGTGCGCTCGGCATTACCTTCGCCCAGCAGCTTCTGCAAGGTATCCTTTGAGTCGAACATGAGAACTGGCTTGCGGTATTCCGGGTGGGTATAGGAAACAACCATGGTTTGCTTCCACTCGAACACATCCGAGGTTTTCAGCCAGCCGCTTATTGTTCCTCTGTTGTCCGGGCCGACTTCGTACCACCCTTTTTCCAGGGCGCGGTCTTCGCCGCCGGGCCGGGTGTACACATAGTACGGCGAAAAGGTGGGCAAGTTGCTCTGCACCACCGCGCTGTTTTCATTCGGCTCCTTGTACAGGGAAGACATGGCCCTGGTCAGTACGCGCAAGGGCAGCACGGAATCGTCGTTTATCTTGACGGGTTTGCGTTTTTCGCCGGGGGCAGCAGCTTCCGGGGCTGCGGCCTGTGGCACTGCGCCATCCGCAGCGGGCGTTTCGGCCGCCAGGGCCTGAAGCGGGAAGAGGGACAACATGAGCAAGAATACAAGCCGTTTCATGTGTTTCTCCAGAGGTGTCCGGGGTTAATAAAGTTCTTGGTGCCTTGTATGGGGCGGCCTGTGCGGTGCAATGTCGCATTGCCGGAAAACTCCATTATGCAATGGATACTATCAATCATTCTATAGCCTTGCTCAACAAGATGCAACACAAATTACCAAGAAAACAACAGGTATTTGTTGCATTATTGTTCAGTTCAGATTCAGCCCTGTGCGATACTTTCACGTAGGGGTTCGAGTTCTTGCAGCGCCCCTTTTACAAGGGCGGAACCATCAGATAGCCCAGTGAGCGTGTTCTTCAAAAGCGCGATGGCCGAGTCCAGAAAGGCGATGGCTTGTTCTTTTTCATCAGTTTTTCCATACAACGAGGCGAGCCTTTCCAAGGCCACTGCCTGCCCGTAAGCGTATCGGACAGAGCCCGGATATTGGGAGCAGAGCTTTTTTCGTATATCAAGCGCGGTGTGCAAATGCCTTTGCGCGTCTTGCGTTTTTCCCATAGCGAGAAGGGTGTCTCCCGAGAGCAGGTGGGAATAGCTGCAATCATACAACAGCAGCAGGTTGTCCGGCTCGCGCTCAAGCAGGGACGTGCGCAGGGCCAGGGCCTTGTCGTAACAGGTGAGTGCGGCAGTCGCATCGTCAGCGCGCAATGCATTGCCTCTCTTGTTAAGTGAAACGCAATAATCCCGCATGAAGGCCATGTTGTCCGGTTCTTTTGCGCTAAGGGCCTCTGCAATGGACAGGGCTTCCCCATAATGACGCAGGGCGGCGTCTTTTTGTTGCCTCTTGAGCAGGATGTTGCCGATTCTATCAAGCGAAACAGTGATATCTCGCATATACCGGGTATTTTGCGGCGAGGCCGCGCTCATCTCTCTGCGCAGCCGCAGCGACTGTTCATACATTTCCAGGGCGAAATCATCCTGCCCAGCATATTCCAGCGCTTGTGCCAGATGGTCCAGGGTGTAGGTCATTTCGCAGCGCAACTGTTCATCGTGTTCTTGTATCCCGGCAACGCTAACAGCAGCTTCCAGAACTGCGCGTGAGCGTTCATGCAGTTCAGACGCTTCGACCCAGCCTTGTCTGGCTTTGGCGCATGTTCCAAGGTAATCCAGGCAGCGGGCCCGGGTAACAGCAAACGCGGTGTTTTCCGTGGGGGCGGCAAGTGTTTCAAGTTCGTCAAGAGCGGCGAGAGCAGAATTGTAGGCCAGTTCGGACTGCGCAAGGTCGCCTTTGTCCATGGCCACATGCCCCTGGCACAGGAGCAGGTCGATTTTTCGCAAGTGGTGTTCATCTGTTTCCGGCAGGGTTGCCAATGCATTGTGAGCCACAGCGACCAGGGCGGCGCTTTCCTCAAAACGACCGGTGCCGCGCAAAACATATTCGACCATTGGTCTGACCAGGGGCAGGGCATGCGGGGCAGATACAGGGCTTGAAAGCCAAGCATCGAGTGTGGGGACAAGGGCGCATAACTGGGCATGCGGACAGACAGAGTAGCCATCTCGCCAGGAAGAAACAGCCCGTTGTATGCATTCTTGCAGAATGTCAAATATCTTGTCGCTGTCAGAGGAACTGGCGTGGCAGCCGGGGTGGTGCAGTACGACTTCCCTGATCATCCTGTGCATGCGGTACAGACCCGATTGCGAACCCGGTTGAAGCAAAGCCAGCCCGCACAATTTGCGTAATGCCGATTTCCAGGGATTTTGCAGGCCCTTTTTACGCAGCGCATCGGGAAGAAGGGAGAGGGAAGCCTCATGGAGCGGCTCTTCCGGCACTGCGTCAGGCGCGAAGAGGGCGGCGATGCGAAGGATGGTACGCTCTGCACCTGACAAACCGGCCAGGGCGGGGGTGAGAATATGTTCTACCTGTGTGGAAAGAATTTTGTCGTGACTCAAGCACTTTGCGCTACTCTCGCGCGCTTGTTCCAGTGTTTCAAATACGCCGGAAGCATCCAGTTCGGCCGTAAAGTCCTGATAACTGAACTCGGGGGTTTCCCTGAGAAACGAAGCTGTAAGCTCAAGGCTGAGCGCATGTCCGCCAAAAAGCCTGACTATGTTACTTGCGAAATGCTTCTGCTCATTATCATAGGGGCATATGCTGTATAGCAGCTTCATACCGTCTGACAGGCACAGGCCGTTAACCGGAACGGCCATTCCCGCAGAACCGATACTTTGCCCCGAGCAGCGGGTTGTGGCCAGCACATGCACCCTGTCAGTCGGTCTGATCGCTTCGATAATGGAAGACTGCGAGAAGAATTTTTCATCGGAAATATTGTCCAGGATAACAAAAGATCTGCCGTGGGGGCGGGTGGAGAGCCAGTCCCACACACGGGTATGGAGCGCATTTTCACTGGGCGCTTCCCCTTGTTCTCCGCCGGACATTGCCTCAAGCCCCTGTTCTTCTCCCAGTTTGACAAAACACTGTTTGAGGCTGCCAAGCCCTTCGCAGTTCACGCGAAACCGCCCCCCGGGGTAAAGGTAGGCAAAGGCATGGGCGTAGGCCAGGGCCAGGGCACTTTTCCCTTCACCCCCCGGGCCGTGCAGCACGGGTAGCGTCCCGCGTTCCCGTTCTGTAAAACACTGCCGGATATTTTTCAGTTCGTGCACGCGCCCGCAGAAGTTGGCGTTTGCCCTGATAAAGTCAGAGGAGGCGAGTTCCGCATTTCTGGACAAGAGGCTTTTTTCATGGATGGTACCGGCAAGTTTGGCGATGGCAGTGCGCACGCCTTCTTTGCGAAGGGCCCCCTCTCCGTGAGTATACCAGGCCTTCAAGTCCACTGCCTGGCGGGAAACAATTTCGGCAAGGCAGGCATTTTCTTCAAACGCGCTGTCAGCTTCTTCCCCCAGAAGCGGGGTTGCCTGAAGCCAGGACTCTCTTTGCCGAAGGAATTTTCCGATTCTTTCCTCAGAGCCAGGTACTTCTACATAATATACGGGACACAGCATGTAGCTGAGCCAGCCCCTGCTTTTTTCTATTTCACACCACGCCTCCCACTCCTTGCGGCACCATTCCGAAGCAAGGTAGTTTTCAGACAGCATGGAGATCATCATCCGGGACTGTTTCAGGCCGGTATACAGCCTGTTTCGCCAGTCATCACCTGTCTGGATGGCCTCAGTATCAAAAAAGCAGGAAAGCTGCTGCCCGGGAAAGAAGGCGGCGTATTCTGTGCAAATGGTTTGCACCAGCCTGTCAATACCGCCGTTTGCATTATCGGCCCTGGCATAGCTGAAGAACACGTCGTAGGTGAGAATGTCTGCATTGGCTGGCATGGGGGTCCTTTTAGGGCAGAGTGCAGATCAGTTCGGATGTGCTCCAGTCGGCCGGGTCCGCTTTGCCGGGCGTTTCACCGGTTGACGCCCGTTCTGGGGCCGGGGTGGTCAGGCCTGACATGTCCAGGGGTACCCGGGACAAAATGAGCCGCACGCGTTCCTCTTTTTCCGCCAGTTCAAGCGATACGGCAGACATATCCAGTTCTTTGCCCCAGGGCAGAAGCGCGGGGGCTTGCTGCGGCGGCGGGAATATCTGGATGACCTGCCCATCGGCGGTGTAGTTGACAAGCTGCACATACAGGTCCTGGCGTGAAGCGTTGCGTAGTGAAAAGCGGAGCAGGGCGGGGCCGTCGTAGGAAACCTTGCGCCCTTTACAGCCAACCGTGAGAACTTCCGCAGGATTCCATATTTGCCCGTCGGCAGTGATGCCGTTCGCTTTGAGCGTATTCCCCGGCCGGTAGGGGTGGACCGTCCAGATAACTTCCGGCCGTGGGGCCATTGCGCCCTCAAGACGGCAAAGCCCTGAAAAACGCGCTAGGGCATCAAGGTATGTACGCGCTTTTTCTGTTTCGCCCGGTAACACAAAGCGGGCAGACGCGTCGTTCGGGTTTACGACGGAAAGCAAGATATGCGTTTCTTCACCCGCATTTGTTATGGTGAAAACAACATCGGCGTCGGTAGAGGAAGTTGACTCCTCAATCGGCCAGGTCAGACTGCGCACAAGCGCGGCAACGCAAGCGGGCCGTTGTGCCTCCCTTTCGGTCCCGGAAAACCATGCCCGCAACGCGGGAAGGGGCAGTTCTCTGGCAGAATCCCCACCCCGGAAAGCGATTCTGTCTTCGGTTTCACCAAGCGCCGCGAGAATGAACGAACTGTCGACTAGAGGAGCGCATTGGGCGGCTGAAGCAAAGCCAAGCATCAGGCAGCACTGGAAAAAACAGATAAGAGTTGGGAAAAACTTGTGGGTCATGACGTTTCCTTGTGACGCAAACGGAAAAGTTGTCCTGGAATATGCCTGCCATGGCAAAAATAGCTAACAGGCTTTTGGGGAGCAGCAAGCAACACTGGTATTTTGCAATAACAAAGCGCGCTGCCCGGTCTCGGTGCACGTCCGGGAATTCTTGAACTGGGATTGTAGTATATCAGATGGAGCAATACAGTCGAAAGAAGCGATATTTTACCAGATGACTGTATATAATCGTGCGTTCCCCTGCCTATTGCGGGAAGGGGGCGTGAACGCCTGTAGAAACGATTGGTAAGACTATATAAAGGGCTGATTGTTTTGTCAACCGTTATACGCTTTACTGCCAGGGCAAGATCATTTTAAAATATTGACAATAAAGGATCGACATGAAGATCGAGTTATGATCAAGTAATTCCAGCCATAAGGAGGCTGGAATGGCAGATTTCATAACCCACTTTAGTATAATTGAAGACCCGCGCATTGAGCGCTGCAAAAAGCATAAGCTGCTTGATATTCTATTCCTGACAGTGAGTGCAGTTCTTTCTGGCGCACAAGGCTGGGAAGATATTGAGGAATTTGGGCACTCGAAACTTGAGTGGCTCAAGCGGTTTATTGAGTTGCCAAACGGAATTCCACGCCATGACACCATCGCCAGAGTCATGGGTCGATTGGAACCAAACGCTCTGCAACAGTGTTTTTTTCAATGGATGAGTGACGTTGTGTCGGCTATCGATGGTGATGTAATCGCCATCGACGGGAAGTCAGTTCGGCGCTCTTTCGACAAGGCTTCACGGAAAAATGCATTGCACCTGGTTAGTGCTTGGAGTTGTGCGGGAGGCGTAGCCCTTGGGCAGGTTGCGACAGACAAAAAATCCAACGAAATTACCGCAATTCCACGCCTTCTTGAGCTTCTTGAAATCAAGAAATGTATAATCACGATTGATGCAATCGGGTGCCAGAAAGCGATTGCTTCTGAAATTGTGAAAAAGAAAGCTGATTATGTTCTTGGAGTGAAGAAAAATCAGCCGACGCTTCACGATGATTGTGCTCAATACTTTGAGAATCATTTGCTTAAGCAAGCAGAGCCGTCCTCCAAAACAGGTGTATTTGAAACGATAGACAAGGCACATGGTAGACTCGAAATTCGCCGCTGTTGGCAATCAACAGAGTTGAAGTGGCTTCCTTCAACGAAAGAATGGCCAGGAGCGCGTAGCGTTCTGCGCGTGGAGTGCGAACGTCAGACGGATTCTGGGGTATCGTGTGAAGTGCGATACTTTATAAGCTCTTTACCGCTCAACCCCGAAAAAGCACTATCAACAGTGCGGCAACATTGGTTTGTGGAAAACCAACTCCACTGGGTACTTGATGTTACCTTTGGCGAAGATGACAGCCGCATCCGCCGAGGGGATGCAGCTGAAAATATGGCTGTCCTACGCCGACTGGCGCTCAATATCTGTAAGCGCTATGCCAATGGCGACAGTAACCCCAAAAAACTAAAAAAGGCGGGATGGGATGACTCATTTCGAGAAAAGCTGATTTTTGGGGGCTGTTTATAATGCTCTTGCCCTGGCTTTACTGCTGAACTCTACTGGCAATAAGAAGACAGTGTATACTTGCCGGGCAGGTGCTTATCCGCGGACGGGGCTGTAGAGGCGTGCAAATTCATCCTCTTTGATGATGTAGGCATCATGCGCGTTTTCTTTTCTGATAACCAGCCAGTCTCCGGGTTCTCCCTTGACCGGACATGCATCATCCCAGAGCGTGAAGATCTTCAATCCTTTGTCCAGTTGCCTGGCGAGAACTCGGCCTTCCTTGCTACGGCAAGCGCTGGCGTGTTCGGGTAAAAGAATGCGTTGCGCGCTGTCTTTGTCCACTACCGAAGGGGCATAGGCATAGTGGGCGATAAACGGAGTGTTTAGGGGTATATAGTTTTTTTCAAAAACGGCTTTGCTTATGGGATAGACCTCTCCTGACAGCCCGATCATCAAATAGGTATCCGCATGGGCCAAAACGGTAATGTCTCCTTCCAGCATACGGATGTGCAACCGAGATTTACGCGGGAAAAGGGTCGAACAGCGTACATAGCCCTGTATGACGGGAAGTTTTTGATAGGCGCGCATACTCTCCGGGTGTGCCACCGTGGCGAGGGCGCAATCCAGTATGTCATACATCGTTAGATATTTACGTATGCAGGCGAGAGAATGATCGAAAAACGAGTCTGCTTCGTGCCGGAGTAGGTATTTTTCAGCAGCGATAAAACCGCCTC
Organism: Desulfovibrio sp. OttesenSCG-928-G15; assembly: GCA_030266525.1. The sequence goes on from JAJDIC010000031.1 coordinate 14,822, forward strand.
CCTTTTGCCTGCTCCCACCCCCGTAACCGGTATCCGGACCACTCAGTTTTTCCGCCAGTTCACTTGCGGAAAATTCCCTTGCGCCGCTGCGAATGGAAAAAGTTATCCCCCGGGAGTTCTCGTAGAAGATAACCGCAATATCTACTCCCGCCACCTGCAACGTAAAGTCTGCAATAAAGCGCAGCACGCCCGTATCGCATGGCATGACGTTCAGCAACACAAAGGGGGGCTCCTTGTGGCTTTCCACGGCGTGCAAGGCGCTGGAGGCAACATCCAGATCCTGCTCTGTGAAGTTGGAACGGATAAGTCTGTTATAGATATTTTCATCCGGCTGAAGGAAATCGGCCATATCCCTGTCTGTGGGGAACCGCAGTTGGGTAAAGGCGTTGCTTGCTGCGTAAAGCCCGAAAAGAAGCGCCGTGGCGGCCGTTTTACATGGCGTGTGTCCGCAGGTACGAAAAAACTGCCAGACAAGGGTGGATACCGCCGTAAGGTGAGGAAACGCAACGTATTCAGCGTCTTTTTGCGATCCGGGCTCCTTGTTGGTCAGGCACAGCGCGCGCGGGGCCTCAAATTCGGGAGTGCTTCGCATGCTTTGTCGTGAAGCCACCAGGATAAGCAATCCCCGTGCAGACAATACGCCGTTACATTGTTCCAGCGGGATACCAAGGCGGGTGACCATTTCTGCAAGCTTGGGCCGCAAGGGGGTATTTGCCGAGTGCAGCAGGCGGCAACGCTTGCATTGCGGTGCAAGGTAGAGATGCAGGGCAAAGGCCGCACCCAGAGCGTCTTCATCCGGTGTGTCGCCGCAGTAAATAACGATTTCGCCGCCTGGACAGGCCAGTTGCTGCGGCGTGGGCACGGCCGGTGCCTCGAAGAGGACGGATTGTGTCATGGCAATTGGTTCCGTGCAATGTCCAGCATGACCATTTTCTGTTCCGGGGGAAAAAACAGATCAATGAGCGTGCAAAGCCGTTCGATAAACCGGTTTGGGGCCTCGTCAAGAATTACCCTGCCGTGTGTCTCTTTCATGTCGGGACTGGTCCAGTATGTGAACTGTTTAACGGGCAGGGGGCTTTCCAGCAATGCGTTCAAGGCCTCTCTCTGGACAGGAGTGAGGAGACTGTCTATTTCCGTAAGGGCGCGCAAGGGGCTGCCGGGCTTGAGCGCGTCGGTTATTTCCTGCCAGAATCCGGCTGTGTTGCTGGTTTGCATCATGCTGAATCTGGCATCCTTCGGGATAACGGCGAATATTTCGGGCGTGTCGCGTACAAGGGGGGCGGGCGTGTGCTTGAGCGCTCCTATCAACAGCTGGCTGCCGCGCCGGGCAATAAGGGTGGGAAACGGGATGGAGGTTCCCTTGTTTTTGATAAGATCCGCAGTGCGATACACGTCCCATCCCGTTGCGGGGCGGTTTTGCCAGTTTCCCGGTATTATTGATTCGGCTAAGACTTGTACCGTGTCGAGCAGGGCGGGGGAGCCTTCAAGAAAACAATATGCTCCCGGCAACTCCAGGCCGATGAGTTGCGATTTTACTCCACCGATAACCAGGCCAATGCGCTGTATCTCGCCAAGGGGAAAAGGCATGAGCGTATTGGCGGCAGGGGTGACGTCCTTGACGCCGATTGTCCCCAGGGCTTCCAGGCAGGAGCCGCCCAAAAGCAGTACCCAGTCCGGCGCTGCTTCACCGAGAAATGGCAGGCCCTGTAAGGTAATGGGGGTTACCCCGGCAAGACTGGGGGCCACATCAGCGTAATTGTGCTTTCCCGTATACTCCCAGCCACGTTCTGTTTTGAAGGCGGTGTACTCAACGCTTACCTGTTTGCCTGAGAATTTGCCTGTTCCGCCAGCCGCAGCGGAAATGTAAAAGTCCGTCTTTGTCCATATTTGCTGTTTTTTATCGGGTACAGACGCTATTTTTCCGCCGCCCCGCAACTTGTTCCGGCTCACTTCCACCTGATCGGCAGAAGAGCCTAGCAAGAGGTGGCTGTCTACAACCGTGTAGAAAAGCTTCGGCTCTATCTGATACACCTGCGGCGCGGCTGCCACAGGCGGGCTTTGCCCGAAATCCGCGTTGGCCATAAGGGCGTCTGCCGCCAACTCGCCAAAGGCTTTTCCTAGCGATTGGGACGAAAGATCTCCCCCGGCAAGCATGCTGGTGTCACCCCCCGGCAGTTCCAAATCAAGCAGAAAGTCTTTTTTGGTCCATAACAGCGTGGTGTTGCGTACATTTGCCGCAAGAACCGCACGCAGCAGGTTGGCCGTTTCCGAGTCATGGGTATGGATCCAGTGCAGCAGGCTTTTGGTAAAAACCGGTTTCAGCGTCCCAGTCAGGTCGTCCAGAAACAAGCCTTCGCGGACAATAGAGCTTTTAGCAAGGTCCAGAACAACCTCTTCCTGCTGCGCCGCCTGAGCGGAGAGAGCAAGGCAGAAAACCAGAAAAAGCACAGTGGCGAGTATACCGATTTTGCGATGCATAGCTCTTCCATGTTAGGTGTTGAGGGTTAGCCGAAAGCAATATTTTGGTATCCTTTAAAATGGATGGAGGATGATGTAAAGGAAGACTGAATCAGCATGGGATGCGTTATATAAATAGTTCTTGCGTGTGTATGGTTATTGTTTCATTTTGAAGTAGACCTATGCTGGGGGAGTTTCGATTTGAACCGAACAGTCTCAAATCCCAAAAAGTTTTTTGAATTATCGCATCCGCAGTCGAGCTATTTGCTGCGTTACCTTTTTGGGCTCTGATTGTGTGAGGTTATCGTTTTCCCTAGCGTCCAAATCCTTCTCCAGCTTTTCCGCTTCCTGACAGAAGGCCAGAACCTTTTCCGGCGTAAGCACTGCTGACTCCAAGTCAATGTCCCCAGCCACACCAAAGGCGTAGCGCACCAGCCGACGGCCATAGGCAATCCAGTTTCGGTTTTCGGCCTCAGAACGGCGTGGGCGTGCCTGTTGATAAAACTCGTTGGCCGTCTCCTGTTTAGAATAACCCGTGGCCCGCATCCATAAAGCAATCATGGCGTCGCGGCGTGAACTATCCATCAGTTGGGAGAACCGTTTTGTGACTACTTCCCGATAAGCTCTGTAAGGGGATAGCAGGGCGGTCTCCTTGGCAAACTCACGTCTTTCCGCCTTCATGCCTGGCGAGAGGCGGCGGTAGTATTTTAATAATACAGCCAAGTGTGGGTTGCGCCCTGCCAACCAAGCGCGAAAACGTGGTAGGGGCCTTTCCCGTTCCGGCATGGAAGCTCGCAAGTCGTGTAGTTCTTCCTGTTGTTGGGCTTTGAGGAAATGCCGGGCAATGTTCAGCATGGGCAAGCCGTGATGAGCCAGTTGCGCTGTTACGGCCTGCCGGGCGGGGGTGTGTCTGTTTTTTGCTTCCGCAATAGCGGTATCACGGCGTATGCGTGCCTCATGCCGTTCTGTTGCCTTTCGGTCACACAGCTGTTTGTATTCTCGCCATTCCTCAACGGCAAGAACGCTTACCGGCTCAGGGGCGGGTTCCGGCATTTCAGATGCGTAATCTCCCGGTTCAAAGTCCCCAAGGCGTTTGCACAACTTGCCCAGGCCAAAGCCCCGGTCTATGGACGAGGCTTTGACGGCTATATCTCCCACGAAGACCACGCCGCCCGAACCCTTCTTCTCAAAACGCAGACCAGACATTGCCATGTTCCGGTGCAACTCAGCCCATGACGCCGCTGTTTTGATGATATTGTGGCCGCGTTCCTGTGCGATGCGCTGTGCAGATTTCTCGCCGGTGGCACTTTCAAAGTTCGCCGCCTTGTCCCCCGGCGCGACTTTTCCTGTGCGCGAGCTGCGAACAATATCGCCCTGCGAGTTGACCATATAACGAGGATTATTTTCGCTGGCCCATCCCTGTTTATGTTGCAGCAAGGCCACGATTCGGTGCGCCTCTTCGATGTCGAATCCTCGGTGTGGTTGAATGACTTTATGCATGATGGGGTGAGTCCGGTTTACAGCTATATGGAGGTGTAAATTCGCAGTGTTGCCGTGCAGGGCGTATATAACCTGATGCCCTTCAAGCCCCATACGTTCCAGAAAAACATCAACCGCTTCTTCCAACTGCTCCTGACTCGGCTGCTCATTTTCTTGCCAGCTCAGCATCCAGTGCGCAACCGGCATTTTACTCTGAACCGATTCTGAAGCCAGAGAAACCATTTCCGCTTTTCTGCCCACTGGCGTATGGGCCAGAAAATTCCGTGCGCCGGACCAGAGCGTTTTCTCCCCGCCTTTTTCGTCCTCAGGCGCAAGAATGTACTCCACAAGCCCGGCAATCATGACAGCCTTGTGCTTCTTGAAGCTCGTTCGTTTCAGTTTTTTGAGAATCACTTTTGTCCCCCTAGCCGGTCAATGGCTTCCCCGATGCGCCGTAGTAGGGTCTCCATTTCCCTGACGACCGATGCGCCACCGTTATCTCGTACCGCTGAAAAACCATGCTTCAGTAAACCACCCAAACGCCGTAAATCCCTGATGGCCTGATCATCCGTCCGGGCGATAATGGGCCTACCGCCGAAGAAACGCCGCCGCATGTATTCAGAAACGGAAATTCCGGCGGCTTTGGCCTCCCGCATCAACCGTGCGTCTTCTTCTCCGCTCAGTCGCAAGGTGCGCCGCCGCTGAAACTTCACGCGGCTCTCTTCTTTTTTTTCCATATCTTCCTGCCTTTTCTTTGGAGCGTGAGAAGCGAAGCGCCGAATGCTCTTGGGTGTCCAGAGGGGAACCCTTGGCAGGTTGGTGTAGCTGGCGTCAGACAGCTACCAACCTGTAAAGAAAAACCCCTGTCGAGCCCAGATGCGACTCGCTCGATGGCAATTCTCATGTAACTCATGCTTTCTCCGCGTTTAACGCTTGAAACGACCTCCCGCCTCACCGCGCTTTTGCAAGACATCATAAGCATAGTTTGGAATATGAATCCATGCAAAAAGACTAAAGGACAATATTGTATTGGTTGGACAAATATATTTTTAAACAGCAAAAAAAGTTATGTGACAATATTGTCCATATATGTCTCTGTAAATCTATTTAGATACATTGCGATTCATTTCATATGTGTTGAGTTATTTCTATATGACATGGTACATGAAGTTGTATCATTCAAAACTACAAAAGGAGGTAAGGCGATGCCGAAAGCAAAACGCTACTCGATGGAACAAGTTCGTGATGCGCAAAAAAAGCTCCGGGGCATGGCGTCAAAAAAGGTCGGCAAGACCAGAGCGGAAACGGTGGAGCTTCTCGCCGGTGACATCAAGAAAGCAATGGGAAAGGGGCACAGCTTGGAAGACATCCGTGACACACTGGCCGGGGCCGGTATTCAGGCCCCATTATCTCGGCTGAAGGCCATTCTGGAAGATGCCGCCCCGATAGAAGGAGAAGCGTCAACAAAAGAAGTCACGCCGTTCATAAGCCCTGTGTCTGAAAAGGACGTGAAAAAAGACACACCCCCGGCCCTGTTCGGTCATGATGATGAGGAGCAGTGATGGAAAATACGCAACCGTTTCCCTGGGTTCTTTTCCCACTCCCGGAGATACGACACCGGGCATACAGTTTCCAAGCCGTTGTCGATTCGGGTTTTGAACCAAGCGAGTACAGGTCGTTGATACATGATGAAAGCCCCATGACTGCCGAGGCGGTTTTGGATTTCAAAGTATGGGGAAAAGCGCCCAGTCTGACGTGCTTTTTCCGGAACATCCGAACCGGCGAAAAGTTCCGTTTGAGCGCGTTCGATAACGACCGTAATCGGTGCTACACGCCAAGGGACAAGGGTATTGATTTCAGCGAACGCGGCATTGAAAACGGTCTGTACCTCGTCACTACGGTCAAAGGCAAAAAGGGCAGGTGCGCTTGGCAGTCCGCCAAGCTGTTGTTGGCTGCGGACAGAGAAAGCGAAATTTTGGAGAGAGTCGCCGCTGTATTCACCGGGCCGGACAAGTAAAGGAAGGAGACATGTTCACCGTGTCAGTTTTTGTGCTTGGCACGGTGAACATGAAAGAAGGGAGGCGATCCTTCGTCAGTTGCTCAGTCCCCTAGATGCTCCATATTTTGTCTCTTGGAGTCCGAAGACCACCTCGTGCATCCACAGGAAATAGGGGTTTGTTTTGGGGGTATAGTGCAGCGATATATAAAATAACACTAATAAATACAGCTAAATTTTCTTTTAACAATAACTTTCATGAAAATGCAGGACGCGGAAAAGACCTGGGAACTGATTCGCGGCCAGGCCGGTCAAAGTACGGTTCTGCGTACCACCGGCTACACCATCAACGAAAAGTTCAGTTCCGATTACCGGGACACAATGAGTACCACGGTGGAAAAGGAAGATCGCGTTGTTCTACGCGATTTGCAGGAACAGATAGAGGGGGAAGCACATTTCATTTTTTCCGGCCAGGTCGTCCGGGGCGATATGTTTTTCGCCAACCCATCTCTCAAAAAGGCACAACTTCGTGTGCCGCAGCTATTACAACTCAGCCAGGAGGCTTCTCATGATTTCGCAGCGTAAGTTTTTTTCGGCTTTGGCGGTTACGTTTTACTGCCTCTTTGCACTTTGGGCACCGGTATACGCCGGAACTCCCATGACAGAACGGATTGCCGTAGAGGCAGGGGTAAAAAGCGAGGTCACGAAAGACCTGGCCATGCCCTACAATCCCCAAAACGGCATTTCCGGCAGAACATGCCTTGACGGTAGGCCTGTGGCAGATTTTCAGGGCGACATCGTGGAGTATTGGGCTGACCTTGAATGCCCATACTGCATCATAAAAGAGCCTGTGCAGGCGCAGCGCAACGACGCGAATATATGCATTGTCGTGCGGCATGTTCCGGCAAGCCCGCGTGGCGATTCCATGAAAAAGGCATTGAGCTATGAAGCGTTGAAGCAGTTTTCGGTCAACGCGGCCAACCTGTTTTGGGATGAGGTCGTACCGAAAACAACACTCGGCTTACCGGCCCCGTATGAAGCCGCTTTGCTTATGGCCCTTCAGGAAGCGGCCATTTCACCAGAAGAGTTTACGGAAACACTGAGCAAAGAAGCCGCTGAAATTGTTAGCCAGGACGTTTTGGCGGCGCAGTCGCGTATTTCGTCAACGCCCACATATATCCTTGAGGGTATCCGGTTCTCTGCTTGCGACTTCAAGGCTTCTGAATTGCCTTCGGCCCTGGAACTGGCAAAGCAGGCCCGTAAGGGTGATGAAGACGCCAAAGCGCGAATCATCAAGATTATCACCAATGGCGTGATGAACGAAACGATGCTGTAGAACGAAAAAAGGCGATGTAAAAAATACATCGCCTTGAGATTTCTTGGAGCGGGAGACGGGACTTGAACCCGCAACATCAACCTTGGGAAGGTTGCGCGCTACCGTTGCGCCACTCCCGCAAAACAGAGCAGACATATACGGCAACAAGAATCGCTCGTCAAGTTAAGAGTGATATTCTGACATCAGATAGCTGGTCTAATGCTTCCTTTTTTTCTTGTTTTTTTCTTTATACCGTGTACAAAGAAACCAAGGAAAACAAAGAAAACAAGGATAGCAAAAATGGAAATGGCAAAAGTTTCATCCAAGGGACAAATCAACATCCCCATAGCAATTCGCAAACACCTGAATCTGGATGAAGGCGACAAAGTGATCTTCATCGTAGACGGCGATGGCGTCCGTATGCTCAACGCAGCTTCCCTGATGAACAAGGAAGGAGGTAGCTCGCCCGCCGAGAAGGCATAACATGGCAAGAAGACGCAAACTGACATATGACCCACGCCAACTGTCTTTTATGATGGACATTATGGTAGATCAGATTGAGGGCATTCGGGCTGAAAATATTCAGGCCGATACAGCTTCGGAGGTGCAAGATGCTCGACAGACAGACAAACCCATTGGAAATAGCCAGAACAGTTCTCAGACCCGAAACGATAGCGGAGGTGAAGAACGGGGGGTACACCAATTCAGCTTATTTAATTTTGGACAGGTGGGCACTGAACAGCCCGGACGAGTTGAAGCGCCTGGAGCAACAGGGGGATATAGCGTTCATGATGAAGCTGTACGGCCAGCAGCAAGCGGAAGCGCAGGCATTGAGCAGCGAGTCAGCCCGGCAAGCGAAGCTCCGGGGGATGAGCGATTGGGAGATTTTGGAATCAGTCGGGATAAATATGAGCCTGCAAATTACCGAATAACTCC